>JBDSNZ010000153.1:0-6054 GCA_039915055.1 Ornithinibacter sp. | reverse complement strand
CCAGGGAGCGACCGGCCGCGGCGGCCACGGCGGCGGCACCCACGGTGGCGAGGACGCCGGGGTGACGCAGCATGGCAGCCGCCCACGAGCGGGGGTTGAGCTCGTTGGCCTGGTCACCGATCGGAGCGCGCGGAGACACCACCGCGTGGTGCACGGCGTCGCCCCAGGAGGTGAGCACCGCACTGCGCGGCTCGAAGAGCACTCGCAGGTCGCGGCGTCGCACCGCACGAGGTTGCCGGGTGCGGCGGCGCGCCAGGGCACCACGGAACGGGTCGACCGAGACCAGCGCGGTGAGCTCGGACCAGGCTGCCCGGGGGCGCTTGAGGAGCAGCAGCCCGATGGCCGCGAGGAGCGAGGTGAGCAGGATCCAGACGGCGAGGAAGGGCGCAGCCCACCACGGTGCGCGAGCCAGCGCGACCCGGCGGGCGGCGCGGCGGCGGGCTGGGCTGGATCCGCCCACGGGGGCGACCCCGCGCTCGGTGCGCACCCGGGCGCTGGGCACCACGACCACCCTGCGACCGGCGATGTGCGCGCGCCACCCGAGGTCGAGGTCTGCGCCGACATCACCGAAGAACGGCTCCCAGCCGCGGAGCTGGAGCAACAGCGAGCGCTCGATGAGCGAGCCGGCCAGCGGCACCGCGAGCACGTCGGTGCTCTGGTCGTACTGCCCCTGGTCGGGCTCACCCGGCCGCGGGCGGGAGGAGAGGCGACCACCGCGGGTCGTGCGGATCGAGAGGGCGCGCAACATGAGCGGGTTGCCCGCATCGACGTGCTTGGGGCCGATCAGACCCGCTGAGGGAGAGCGCCGCCACTCATCGACCAGGCGCACGAGGGTCTGCTGCTCGGGGACGGCTCCCACGGGGAGGATCCACAGCAGGGGCGCTCCGGAGAGCTGCGGGTCCGGCTCACGCTCGCGGACTGCGTCGCGGATGGCGACGCGCACGGGTGTGCGGGGGTCGACGGTGCGCACGGTCACCGGGATGCGGCGGGTGGAGGCCACGGCCTCGACGATGGCCGCGAGGTCCGAGGCGGGCTCCGGCTCGAGCACCGCGGCGTGCCCAGCAGTCTCGGCGTGCTCGGGAGTCTCGGCGTGCTCAGCAGTCTCTGCTCGCTCGGCGCTCTCAGCTCGCTCAGCAGTCTCAGCTTGCTCAGCGGTCTCTGCTCGCTCGGCGCTCTCGGCTCGCCCAGCAGTCTCTGCTCGCTCGGCGCTCTCGGCTCGCTCAGCAGTCTCGGCTTGCTCGGCGCTCTCGGCGTGCTCAGCGGTCTCTGCTCGCTCGGCGCTCGCGCTCTCGGATGCCGAGGTGCCTGCGTCGTCGGCCTGCGCACCGGTGTCGGCGTCAGGGTCGTCTGACTCGCTGGCATCGACGGTGTCTGAGTCACTGGGGTCGACGGTGTCGGGGCTCTTGGCGTCGACGCTGTCGGAGTCACTCGCGTCGTCCGTGTCAAGCGTCCCGACCGCGCCCGAGGCGGGCACTCGGGGCGCCGGCCCGGCATCCGTGCGGTCCAGGACGAGCACCTCGTCGGGCGGGAGCGCCTGGCCCAGGACCGCCTCGAGCAGCTCGCCCATGCCCAGTGGGTCACCGCGGCTGAGGAGCACGGCGGTCACCGACGGAGCGGCCACCCCAGCCGGTTCGGCCGAGGTGGACGCGTCGGGGCGGGTGGGGGCCAGCGTCATGCGTTCCGACGGGCTCGGGCCCGGCCCGTGGTCACACCGCCTGCTTCTTCAGCTTGCGGCGCTCCCGCTCGGAGAGCCCGCCCCAGATGCCGAAGCGCTCGTCGTTGGCCAGTGCGTACTCCAGGCACTCGGCTCGCACCTCGCACCCCACGCAGACCTTCTTGGCATCGCGGGTGGACCCTCCCTTCTCCGGGAAGAACGCCTCGGGGTCGGTCTGGGCACAGAGCGAGCGCTCCTGCCAGGACAGCGCGCCGTCCTCTCCCTCACCGTCGAGCACCTCGTCGACCAGATACAGCTCGTGCATTGGTTCCCTCCTCGACCCTCGACCCGTGGCACTCCAGCCGGGCAGCTCCGGAGTACATGCATGGAATTACACGCGTGTCATGCACTCCGAGTCAAGCCGGATGGTGATATCGCGCAGAAAAATCTCGGGAGTGGCGCCTCCCCACCCGCATCGGGCACCGGTGAAACGGCTGCATTTCGCGTCCTTCGGCGCGGCTGGAAGACTCACCGGCATGCGCATCACCGCCCTCGCCGGCGGGGTGGGCGGGGCCCGCTTCATCCGCGGTCTCCGCCACCACCTCGACACCACACCGGGTCTGGCCGACTCCGAGATCACAGTCGTCGCCAACACCGGTGACGACATCACGCTCTTCGGGCTGCGCGTCTGCCCCGACGTCGACACCCTCCTCTACACCCTGGGTGGCGGGGTGCACGAAGGTCAGGGCTGGGGGCGCGAGCAGGAGAGCCACCGGGTGCAGGGCGAGCTCGCGGCATACGGGGCGGAGCCGCAGTGGTTCGCGCTCGGCGACCTCGACCTCGGCACCCACGTCGTGCGCTCCCAGTGGCTGGGCCAGGGGCACTCACTCAGTGAGGTCACCGCCCGGCTCGCAGCACGCTGGGGGTTGCCGCAGGCGCGGATCACGCTGCTGCCCATGTCCGACGTGCCCGTCGAGACCCATGTGGTCGTCGACGACGGGGATGGGGGAGAGAGGGCGATCCACTTCCAGGAGTGGTGGGTTCGCCATCAGGCCAGCATCCAGGCGCGTCATTTCGTCGTGGCTGGGATGGACCGCGCGACACCGGCCCCGGGCGTGCTCGACGCGATCCGGCAGGCCGACGTGGTGCTGTTCCCGCCGAGCAACCCGGTCGTGTCGATCGGCATCGTGCTGGGGGTGCCCGGGGTGCGCGACGCACTGCGAGGGAGCGCGGCACCCGTCGTCGGGGTCTCCCCCCTGATCTCCGGGATGCCGGTGCGCGGCCACGCCGACGCCTGCCTGCGCGCGATCGGGGTGGAGTCGACGTCGGCGGCGGTCGCCGGGCTCTACGAGGACTTCCTCGACGGCTGGCTCGTCGACCCGGCCGACGCCGACACCCGCCTGCGCCGAGCCCGCGTCGAGGTGTTCGACGGCCCGCTGCTGATGACCGACGTCGAGGCGACCGGCCGGATCGCGGCGCACGCCCTCGCCCTGGCAGCGGCGCTCTCCCGGTGACCGGGTCGGGTGCGCCGCGCGCGGGGCGCGGGGGCGTGACGGTGCTCCCGGTCAGCGGGGTGTCCGAGGTGGTGGCCGGCGACGACCTCGCGCAGGTGCTCCTGGCTGCGCTGGCGGCCGGCGGCGCGGACGTGCGTCCCGGTGACTGCCTCGTGGTCTCGAGCAAGGTCGTCTCGAAGGCTCTGGGTCTGACCTGGGAGGGGTCGCGCGAGTCCGCGGTCGCGGCGCACACCGTGCGGGTCGTCGCCGAACGCGGGACCGCGGCCGGGGACAGGGCCGGGGACGGGGGCGGGGACGGGGGCGGGGCCGGGGCCGGGGCCGGGGCCAGGGTCGCGGTGACCCGGGTCGTGGAGTCCCTCGCGGGGCCGGTGATGGCCGCGGCCGGTGTCGATGCCTCGAACACCGGACCGACCGGCATGCCGCTCCTGCTCCCCACCGACCCCGACGGGGAGGCACGAGACCTGCGTACCGCGCTGCTCCAGCACCTCGGCCTTCCGGCAGGCACGGCGCTCGCCGTGGTGCTCAGCGACACCGCTGGGCGTCCTTGGCGCGTCGGGCTCACCGACTTCGCCCTGGGGAGCGCCGGGCTTCGCCCGGTCGAGGACCTGCGCGGCGGGACCGACCACGACGGCCGGGCGCTCTCCGTGACGGAGCGAGCACTCGCCGACGAGGTGGCGGCCGCAGCCGACCTGGTGAAGGGGAAGGTCGACGGCATCCCCGCGGCAGTGCTGCGCGGGCTGCCGGCGGAGTGGTTCGACGCCGATGCACCGGGCGCCCGCGCGCTGGTGCGGACTGACGCCGCGGACTGGTTCGCACTCGGGCACGTCGAGGCCGTGCGGGCGGCGCTCGGGGTGGCGCCCGGCTCCGCGCTGTCGCAGCAGGTCGGGGTGCGCTCGGTGCGCGAGGAGCCGTTCGCCGACCGGGTGGCCCGGGTGGTGGCGCTGGCGCTGCACGACGTGGAGGACGGGTCGGCAGACGTGTGGGTGCGCCCGCGCGACGACTTCGCACACGGCACGACACCTTCCCCGGCATCCGGCACCGCACCTTCCCCGGCATCCGTCACCGCACCTTCCCCGGCATCCGTCACGGCACCTGCCCCGGCATCCGGCACGGCACCTGCCCCGGCATCCGGCGTCACCTCGGACTCCGCGGAGGTCACGCTGGGCGCGCCCGAGGACTACGACCTCGGTCGGCTCGTCGCGCGCCTCGAGGTCGCGGCGCACTCGGAGGACCTGCGGGCCACACCCACCGGACGAGCGCCGGGGTCGGTCACCGTGAGCCTGCACCCCACGCCCTGAGCCGCAGCGCCGACATCGGCCGTTGCACCGAGGGCGGCATCCCCCGTTCGGCCACCCTTTCGGCGGGATCCGCCGAGGCCCCACCGAGCGGTCCGGCGCCACCTAGTCTGAGATCTTCCTCGAAGTGCGATCGACCACCGGGTGCCGGAGGGGGCAGACGGACGGGCGCTCGGGCCCGCCCTGTCAATGACCACTGTCAACGACCGCTGTCAATGACCTCTGATGGGCAGGTGCCTCGGCAGCGTCATCCGCGGTCCACGGCGAGGGCGGTGTGCCCCGGCCAGCCCGAGGAGGGCCTGGACGCGGTAGCGGTGGCCCGCGTACGGCTGGAGAAGCGTGGCGAGGCCGGCATCATCGACCGGCGTCCCGGTGAGCGCCCAACCGATGTCCTTGGCGACGTGGTAGTCCCCGAAGCTCACCTCGTCGGCGAGGCCCAGGGCTCGCTGGGCCACCTCGGCCCAGGTCCACGCACCGACACCCGGCAGCGCGAGAAGCCTCGCCCTCGCGGCGTCGCGCGGCAGGTGGGCGCACTCCTCGAGGCGCCCGGCGTGGCCGACCGCCCGCACGACGGTGCGCGATCGCTGCGGGTCGACCCCGGCGCCGAGCCACTCCCACGAGGGGATCGCGGCCCACCCCGCCGGGTCGGGCGGAACTGCCAGCGAGAGCCTCTCCCCCGGCCCGGGAGCCGGCTCGCCGAACCGCCGGACCAGGCGCCGGTAGCCGGCGAAGGCCTCTTTGCCGTGACCTTCTGCTCGATGATCGTGGGCACGAGGGACTGCACGACGAGCCCGGTGCGCGGCACCCGCCACCCGGGGTTGGCCCGCCAGGACTGAGCGACCGGGTCGTGGTGCGCCACGAAACCGGTGGGGTCGTCACGCTCGCCCAGCAGGTCGGGGACCTGCTCCAGCGCCCACCCCGCCCCGCTCCCCCACGCCGTGGCGCTCACCTCCTCCGCAGCCGAGGTCGGCTCCAGCACCAGTGTCACCGGACCGTCAGGGGTGCGCCACGCGAACCACCAGCGCCCGGCATCCCGGTGGCTCGTGGGGTCCCCCGCCCCGCGGCGCAGGATGCCGACCACGGAGCCGAGCGGCACCGGCCGTGAGGCCAGCACGAGTCGGTGCGTGCCGCCGACCATCAGTGCGCGCCCACCAGGCTCAGGAGACGTGCCGCGGTGGCACCCGCAGCGACGGCCCAGCGGGGGTCGAGGCGCTCTTGAACGCCGCCCAGACGTAGGTGGGCACGAGGGGCAGCGCAGCAGCCATCGCGCGCTGCGGCACCCTGGCGGCCCACGGCGGCACGTTGTCGCCGGCGGAGAACGACGCGGGGTCGGCGAGCACCGGAAGCGTGTAGTCCCAGACGTCGTATGCCGCGAACAGCCGCCTCAGTCCGGACGGGGTGGCGTAGCGCTCGTAGTAGTGCTCGCCCTTACCGGTGAGGCGCATGTAGCGGTCTGCAGCACCCTGGGGCAGCCACGACAGGAACGGCAGCCGGTGGTGCGGCTCGATGAGCTGGAAGCGGTGACCCACACCGGCATACAGCACCCCACCGGGGGTGAGCACCCGGTGGATGTCGGCGACGACGGCCTCGG
>JBDSNZ010000132.1:0-4087 GCA_039915055.1 Ornithinibacter sp. | reverse complement strand
TGAGCGACACGTTCTACGGATCCGACTTCGACGCTCTCGAGGCCTTCGACCCCGACATCGCCGGCATCCTCCTCTCCGAGCTGGAGCGACTGCGCGGAGGTCTGCAGCTCATCGCGAGCGAGAACCTCTCCAGCCCCGAGGTGCTCACCGCCCTCGGCTCGACCCTGTCGAACAAGTACGCCGAGGGCTATCCCGGACGGCGCTACTACGGCGGATGCAGCGAAGTGGACAAGGCCGAGTCGCTCGCGATCCAGCGGTGCACCGACCTCTTCGACGCCGACCATGCCAACGTCCAGCCGCACTCGGGGGCGAGCGCGAACCAGGCCGTCTACGGCGCGTTCCTCAAGCCGGGCGAGAAGCTCCTCGCGATGAGCCTGCCGCACGGAGGGCACCTCACCCACGGCTCGAAGGTGTCCTTCAGCGGCAAGTGGTTCGACGCGGTGCACTACGGCGTCGACAAGGACAGCGAGGACATCGACTACGACCAGGTCGAGGCACTGGCCCGGGAACACCGTCCCAAGATCATCTGCGCCGGGGGGTCGGCCATCCCCCGGCTCATCGACTTCGAGCGCTTCCGTGCGATCGCCGACGAGGTCGGGGCGATCTTCTGGGTCGACGCCGCGCACTTCATCGGCCTCGTGGCAGGCAAGGCGATCCCCAGCCCCGTGCCCTTTGCGGACGTCGTGTCCTTCACGACCCACAAGGTGCTGCGCGGCCCGCGCTCCGGTGCCATCGTCTGTCGCGCCGAGCACGCCTCCGCCATCGACAAGGCCGTCTTCCCGATGATGCAGGGCGGCCCGCAGATGCACACGATCGCCGCGAACGCCGTGAACTTCAAGGAGTGCGCGACGCCGGAGTACGCGACCTACACCCGTCAGGTCATCGCCAACGCCAAGGTCCTGGCTCAGACGCTGGGAGAGAAAGGCATCCGACCGACGACGGGTGGTACTGACACGCACCTCTCGCTGCACGACCTGCAGGGCGTGGGGGTCACCGGGGCCGAGGCCGAGGCGCGCTCTGACGCAGCCGGCATCACCTTGAACAAGAACACCATCCCCTTCGACCCGCAGAAGGCCAGCATCGCTTCCGGCATCCGGGTCGGCACCCCGTGCGTCACGACCCAGGGGATGGGTGAGGAGGAGATGCGCACCATCGGCACACTCATCGCCCGCGCCGTCGTCGAGGGTGACGCCGACCCGGGGCACGCCGTCTCCACGGAGGTCCGGGCCCAGGTGAGCGAGCTCGTCGCCCGCTTCCCGGCATACGCCCGGCCGGTCCGCAACGGCTGACGCGGCGCCCGTGACAGAGCCGAAGCCTGCAGGAGCCGGCCTGACGCCCTACCTGCGAAGACTCAACCGGCGAGGCTTTCGGCTCGTCATGCTCCTCGATGGACTGGC
Organism: Ornithinibacter sp.; assembly: GCA_039915055.1. GTDB lineage: Bacteria > Actinomycetota > Actinomycetes > Actinomycetales > Dermatophilaceae > Fodinibacter. Next base: position 2,690 of record JBDSNZ010000132.1, on the reverse strand, counting down.
CGTGCTCTTCCTCGCGGTCGGGAGCATGGTGTGGCGCTTCGGGAAGCCCGATGCCTGGCCCACCTACACCACCGGGGCCTACGCGGTCTCGTTCACCGTCTCGACGCTGATCTTCCTCGCGAGCTTCTACTACGGAGGCCTGTACGAACGCGAGCCACGGCTGGGCGGAGGGGCGGTGTGGCCCAAGGCGGCACGGCTTGCCCTGGCCGCCGGGAGCTTCGTCGCGCTGCTGAATCTCGCCCTCACCGGCCTCATCAAGCAACGCGGCTCGATCACCCAGCGGGCGCTGCCGTTCCCGATCCCCAACCTGCTCTTCGTCATCGTCCTGGCGGGCATCGCGGTCGCCATCAACCGAGGCATCGTCCACCTGCTCCGCACGCGCCGAGAGGGCCCTCCGCGGGTGGTGATCGCGGGGGAGGAGGCCGATCTCGAGCTCGCCCGGCTGCACCTGCTCCAGACGAGCCACCGGGACCTCGTCGTCGTCGCGGAGGTCGGTGACCCGATGGCGGTGGTGGACCGGGCGCACGAGACGGGGGCCACCGATGTCCTGCTCGTCACGGGGGCATGGCTCGAGGAGTGGTACCCGCGCACCATCGGGCGGCTCGACCAGGCCGGCGTCACGACGCTGTTGCGCGTCACCGGACGCGAGACGCTCTACGGCCTGGACCGTCTGCGGGAGGTGGGCGGGCTTCCGTTCGTGCTCCTGCTGCACCAGACCATGCCGACGTCCCAACGGCACTTCAAGCGGATGCTCGACCTCCTTCTCCTCCTCCTCACCCTTCCGGTCTGGGCCACGCTCCTCGGCCTCGTCTCGCTCTACCAGCTCGCCGTGGCGGGACGGCCGCTGCTCTACCAGCAGACCCGGGTCGGGGCGGGTGGGGAGACCTTCGAGATGCGCAAGTTCCGCTCGATGGCCGTCGACGCCGAGGGCGAGGGTGGGGCCCAGCTCGCCATGAAGGCGGACCCGCGGGTGATCCCGGCGTGCCGGTGGGTGCGCGCGACACGTGCGGACGAGCTGCCACAGATCCTGCACATCCTCACCGGCAAGATGTCGATCGTGGGGCCTCGACCCGAGCGGCCGGAGCTGACCGCGGGCTTCGAGAACGAGATCGCGGGATACTCGCGGCGCCACGAGGTGCCCCCCGGGCTGACCGGGTTGGCCCAGATCCACGGCCGCTACCACACCGATGCGGAGTACAAGCTCGGCTACGACCTCCAGTACCTGGTCAACTGGTCTCCCGTGCTCGACCTCGAGATCATCGCGCGGACCGTCTGGGTGGTCCTCGCGCGGCGCGTCTGACCTGCGGCATTGCTCACGCGGGGGCGCTTGTGATAACTTTCACAAGCACCACCGGAGACCCTTCCGCCCCCACCTGAAGAGGCCGATCGCCGATGACCGACCCCGTCCCACCACCCGCGGCGCACGCCGGCGCACCGTTCGCCGAGATGCTGCGTGGCGCGCTGGTGCCCTCCTCCGTCGCGGGTGCCGTGGCGGTCGTGGCGGTGGCCTGGTGGCGAGGTGGGGACGCCCTCGCGGGGGCCGTTCTGGGGCTGGCCGTGGCCATCGCCTTCTTCGCCTCCGGGATGTTTCTGCTGAGCCGGCTCGTGCGCGACGCCAGCCCGCACGCGTTCTTCGCGGTCGCCATGACGGTCTACCTCGGCCAGGTCATCGGTCTGCTGCTCGTCATCATCGCGTTCAAGGACGCGTCATGGGTGGACGGGATGGCGCTCGGCGTGGTCGTGCTCGTCGTGACGCTGGTCTGGCAGGTGTTCGCGTTCCGGTCCCTGCGACACAGCCGGATGCCGGTCTACGACCAGCCCCCGGCAACGCCGAGGGGGCAGTCGTGAACGGGGTGTTTGGCGGCTGGTCCGGCGTCGCGAACACCCACGAGTGTCGGGTAGCGTACGTCGCGTTCCCCCGGGCGCCCTTCGCTGGCGCCTGCGTATCCCTTGAGGAAAGGCTGTGAGCCCCAGCATGGTTTCCGTGGACGTGCTCCAGGGCGCGCTCGTCGCCGCCGGCGGCGACGAGGGCTTCCAGGCCCCGAGCATCGGCGACTTCTGGTGGCCGATCTTCGGCAGCGACACGAGCAACTGGGCCTTCACCCGTCCCTCGTTCGTCATGATGGCCTCGGTCGTCATCATCGGCCTCTTCTTCGTCACCGTCGCCGGAAAGCTCCGCCTGGTGCCCACCAAGCGGCAGTGGTACGCCGAGCAGGCCTACGGGTTCGTGCGCAACACCATCGCGCGCGACATCATCGGGGCCAGAGACTTCCGGCCGTTCCTGCCGCTGCTCCTCACCCTCTTCACGATGATCCTGTTCAACAACGTCGCCGGCGTGGTGCCCTTCGTCCAGTTCCCGACGATGAGCCGCATCGCGTTCCCCATCGTGCTGACCCTCATCGTCTACGTCGTCTACCACGCGGTGGCGCTGAAGCGGAAGCACGGTGTCGTCGGCTATCTGAAGTCGCTCGTGCCGCCCGGGCTTCCCGGTTGGCTCAAGCCGATCATGTTCGTCATCGAGCTGCTGACCTACTTCGTCATCCGCCCGCTCACCCTCGCCCTTCGACTCTTCGGCAACATGCTCGCCGGGCACCTCATGCTCCTGGTCTTCATCCTCGGCGGGGAGTACCTCCTGCTGCACGGGAGCAACATCGGCATCCAGGCCTCCGGCATCGTCGGGATGGGCTTCG
>JBDSNZ010000109.1:0-13642 GCA_039915055.1 Ornithinibacter sp. | reverse complement strand
CCGGAGTCGAAGATGCACGAGTGCGGGTCGGTGACGATGTCGGAGGACACGATCGGGTCCTCGGTGTACTTCAGGAAACCCTTGAGCGGGCCGTCTGCCGCGGCCTTGATGATCGCGTTGACCTCTTCGACGGTGGTCTCGCGACCCGCCTCGAAGGTGAGGTCGGTCGCGGACCCGGTCGGCACCGGCACCCGCAGGGCGTAGCCGTCGAGCTTGCCCTTGAGCTCGGGCATGACCAGGCCGATGGCCTTGGCCGCGCCGGTGCTCGTCGGGATGATGTTCAGGGCTGCGGCACGGGCACGGCGCAGGTCGCGGTGCGGGCCGTCGAGCAGGTTCTGGTCCGAGGTGTAGGCGTGGATGGTCGTCATCAGGCCCTTGACGATGCCGAGCTCGTCGGAGAGCGGCTTGGCCATCGGGGCCAGGCAGTTGGTCGTGCACGACGCGTTGGAGATGACGTGCTGGGTGGCCGGGTCGTAGTCCTCGTGGTTGACCCCCATGACGAAGGTCGCGTCCTCGTTGGATGCCGGCGCCGAGATGATGACCTTCTTGGCTCCGCCGTCGATGTGGGCGTGGGCCTTCGTGGCGTCGGTGAAGAAGCCCGTCGCCTCGATGACGATGTCGACTCCCACGTCGCTCCAGGCGATGTCGGCCGGGTTCTTCTCAGCGAAGATCTTGATGGTCTTCTCACCGACGGTGATCGAGTCCTCGGTGTGCGACACCTCCTCGGGCAGGACGCCGAGCACCGAGTCGTACTTGAGCAGGTGCGCGATGGTCTTGTTGTCCATCAGGTCGTTTGCGGCCACGATCTCGATGTCGGCGCCGGAGGCCTGAACGGCCCGGAAGAAGTTGCGGCCGATGCGGCCGAAGCCATTGATGCCTACACGAACGGTCACGATGCGTGCTGCCTTCCACTCAGTGGGGTGTGCCACGGAGTGCGGCACGGGGTTTCACCAACAACACTAGACCCGTGCGAGAATCGCCCGCGCGCGGTCCGCGGTACGGGCGGGCGGCCGCTGCCGCGGCCTGAGCGTGCTCAGGAATCGAGCATGTCCGCTGTGAGGACCGCCTCGGTGCTGGGCAGCCCCTCATCGCTCGCGCGCTTGTCCGCCATGGCGAGCAGCCGTCTGATCCGGCCCGCCACGGCATCCTTGGTCATCGGTGGCACCGCGAGCTGTCCGAGCTCCTCGAGGGACGCCTCCTTGTGCTGGAGGCGCAGCTCACCCGCCTCGCGCAGGTGGTCGGGGATGTCCTCACCGAGGATCTCCAGGGCACGGTCCACCCGGGCACCCGCGGCCACTGCGGCCCGGGCAGAACGGCGCAGGTTGGCGTCGTCGAAGTTCGCGAGCCGGTTGGCGGTGGCCCTCACCTCGCGCCGGATCCGGCGGTCCTCCCACGCCAGCACGGCGTCGTGGGCGCCCAGCCGGGTGAGCATGGCGCCGATCGCGTCACCATCGCGGATCACGACGCGGTCCACGCCCCGCACCTCGCGAGCCTTGGCCGAGATGCCCATCCGACGCGCCGCGCCGACCAGGGCCAGGGCGGCCTCGGGCCCCGGGCAGGTGACCTCCATCGCCGAGGACCGCCCGGGTTCGGTGAGCGAGCCGTGGGCGATGAACGCTCCGCGCCAGGCGGCCTCTGCGTCGCAGACGGACCCGCTCACGACCTTGGGCGGCAGGCCGCGCACCGGCCGGCCGCGGCTGTCGATGAGCCCTGTCTGACGGGCCAGGGACTCCCCGTCCTGGACGACCCGGACGACGTAGCGGCTGCCGCGCCGCAGGCCGCCGCCCGCGAGCACGAGAACCTCAGGGGTGTGGCCGTAGACCTCGGTGAGCTCCCGGCGCAGGCGCCGTGCGGCATTCGCGGTGTCCAGCTCGGCCTCGACGACGATCCGGCCCCCGATGATGTGCAGGCCCCCGGCGAACCGCAGCGTCGCGGCGATCTCCGCCTTGCGGCAACAGGGTTTGGTGACCGGATGCCGGCTGAGCTCGTCCTTGACCTTCGCCGTCATCGCCATGGCGGTCATGATGCCACGCCTCAGGGAGTGGGACGGGGGCTGGTGAGGACGTCCCTCAGCGCAGCGGCGAAGCGCAGCGGATCGTGCTCCGTCGGATGGTCGCGCTTCGCGACCGGCACGACGTGCAGCCGCGCCCCGAACGCCGCGCAGTGCTCCGCCAGTGTCGCGTCATCATCGACCACGCTCGGGTCGACGAGCACGCCGTCGAGGCGCAGGCCGGGCGCGAGGGCAGCCAGGGTCTCCAGGTGACGACCCGCGCTGAAACCCGAGGTCTCACCCGAACCGGAGTCCAGGTTGAGCACCAGCAGCCGCCTCGCCCGAGTGACCTCGAGTGCCTCCCGCACCTCGGGCACCAGCAGGTGTGGCATCACCGAGGTGAACCACGAGCCCGGCCCCAGCACGACCCAGTCCGCGCTGCGGATCGCGGCGACGGACTCGGGATAGGCGGGCGGGTTCGCGGGCTGCAGGTGGATGGCCTCCACGTCGCCTGGGGTCACGGCCACCCGGGACTGGCCGCTGACCAGGCGGAGCGCCGCGGGGTCACTCGGGTCCAGGCCGCTGACCTGCGCCTCGATCGTCAGCGGCACGGCAGCCATCGGCAGCACCCGGCCCTGGGCGCCGAGGAGGCGACCGACCAGCTCCAGACCCGCCACCGGGTCCTCGTGCAGGTCCCACAACGTGACGATGAGGAGGTTTCCCAGCGCGTGACCCCCGAGGGGTCCATCACCGGCGAACCGGTGCTGGAGCACGTCCCGCCAGGTCTGGCCCCACTCGTTCTGCGCACACAGCGCAGCGAGGGCCATCCGCAGGTCGCCCGGCGGCAGCACCCCGAACTCGTCACGCAGCCGCCCGCTGGAGCCGCCGTCATCAGCGACGGTGACGATCGCCGTGATCTCCTCGGTGATGTAGCGCAGCGCCGACAGGGTCGCGGCGAGGCCGTGCCCACCCCCGAGGGCGGCGACCACGGGGCCGCTCACTCGCGCCCCAGGTCACGGTGCACCACGAAGGTCGCGATCTGCGGCGTGGTCAACAGCTCGGCGAGGGCCGCGGTCATCGCCACCGAGCGGTGCTTTCCGCCGGTGCAGCCGATCGCCAGGGTGGCGTAGCGCCGGCCCTCGCGCAGATAGCCCTGGGTCACGGGTTCCATCAGCGCGACGACGCGCTCGAGGAAGGCCGTCGCGCCCGCTTGGGACATCACCCACTCCGACACCGGGGCGTCGGTGCCGGCGAGCGCCTTGAGCTCGGGCACCCAGAACGGGTTGGGGAGGAAGCGCATGTCGAAGACGAAGTCAGCGTCCAGCGGCACGCCGTACTTGAAGCCGAAGGACAGGAGCGCGAGGCGCAGACTGGGTCCGCGCTCGGCGCCGAGCAGAGGTGTGATCTTGCGGGCCAGCTGGTGAACGTTCAGGCCCGAGGTGTCGATGACCACCTGGGCGTCGGCCCTCAGGTCGCGCAGGATCTCCCGCTCGGCCCGGATGCCGTCCAGCAGGCGACCCTCTCCCTGTAGGGGGTGCGGCCGGCGCACGCTCTCGAAGCGGCGCACCAGCGCCTCGTCGGTGGCATCCAGGAAGATCAGGTGCGGGTGCCATTCGCTCGCGCGCAGCGCCATCAGTCCGTCCTGGAGCTCGGAGGTGAAGGGGTGTGCGCGAACGTCGACCACCGCCGCGATCTTGAGGTCCTCGACCCTGCTGTCCCGCACCTCGCGGGCCAGCTCGGCCATCGACCCCAGCAGCTGGGGCGGCAGGTTGTCGACGACGTAGTAGCCCTCGTCCTCGAGCACGTTGGCCGCCGTCGTGCGGCCGGCCCCGCTCATGCCGGTGACGATCACGAAGTCACCCCTGGCCGGGGGCCTCGATGTGGTGGTTCCGAGGTCCTGCTCGCTCACTGCTGTCCTCCGTCGTCGTCGACCACCTCACCGGTTGCGAGGTTCACGGCCGGTTCCTGGGTGCTGGCGCCCAACTCTGCCGCAATGGAGGCGGCCAGCGCGGGTCCGATGCCGGCAACGCCGGCGAGCTCCTCGATCGAGGCAGCTCGCACCCGCTTGACCGAGCCGAACGTCGAGAGCAGCGCCTTGCGCCGTTTCTCACCAAGGCCGGGCACCGTGTCCAGGGCACTGGCCGTCATCGCCTTGGACCTGCGCTGGCGGTGGAAGGTGATGGCGAACCGGTGTGCCTCGTCGCGCAGGCGCTGCAGGAGGTAGAGCCCCTCGCTGGTGCGGGGCAGGACGACGGGAAACTCCTCGCCCGGGACCCAGACCTCCTCGAGTCGCTTCGCGAGCCCCACGACCGTGACGTCGACGACACCCGCGTCGGCCAGGGCCCGGGCCGCCGCGTTGACCTGAGGGAGCCCGCCGTCCACCACGATGAGGTTGGGGCGGTAGGCGAACCGCGCCGGTCTCGCCCCGATCTCGGGCGCGGGGCCGGACTCACCGGGCTCACCGGCATACCGTTCCGGTGCAGCAGGGGCGACCCCTGCCTCGGTCTCCTCACGCTGCCCCCGTCGGAAGCGGCGGGTGAGGACCTCGTGCATCGCGGCCGTGTCGTCGGTGGCACCGGTCTCGTCACCGCGCACGATGAAGCGGCGGTACTCGCTCTTGCGCGGCAGGCCGTCCTCGAAGACCACCATCGAGCCGACCACCTGGGTGCCCTGCACGTGGCTGATGTCGAAGCACTCGATGCGCAAGGGGGCTTCGTCGAGCTCGAGGGCGTCTTGGAGCTGTTGGAGCGCCTGGCTCCGGGTGGTGAGGTCTCCGGCCCGGGTGACCTTGTGCCTGGCCAGGCTCTGGGTGGCGTTGCGGGCGACGGTCTCCATCAGGGTGCGTTTGTCGCCGCGCTGGGGGACGCGCAGATCGACCCGGCTGCCGCGCAGACCGCTGAGCCAGTCGGCGAGGGAGCCCGCGTCGTCGGGGAGGACGGGGACGAGCACCTCCCTGGGGACCCCGTCACCGACCTCACCGCCATAGACCTGCTGGAGCAGGTGCTCGACGATCTCCGGGGTGGTCTCGGCGTCGCGCTCGGCGACCCATCCGCGCTGGCCCCGGATCCGGCCCCCGCGGACGTGGAAGAGCTGCACGGCGACCTCGAGCTCGTCCTCGGCGAGCGCGAACACGTCGGCGTCGGTCGCGTCGGGGAGCACGACCGCAGACTTCTCGAGCACCTTCTGGAGGGCCCCGATGTCGTCGCGCAACCGGGCGGCGCGCTCGAAGTCGAGCTCGTCGGACGCCTGCTTCATCTCCTTGGTGAGCCGGGAGAGGAAGCGTCCGGTGTCGCCGGCCATGAAGGCGCAGAAGTCCTCGGCGATCTCACGGTGCCTCGCGGGGTCCACCCGACCCACGCACGGGGCGCTGCACTTGTCGATGTAGCCCAGCAGGCACGGCCGACCGACCTGGCCGGCCCGGGTGAACACCCCGGCGGAGCAGGTGCGCACCGGGAAGACCCGCAGCGCGAGGTCGAGGGTCTCGCGGATGGCCCACGCGTGGGCGTAGGGCCCGAAGTAGCGGGTGCCCTTGCGCTTGGCGCCGCGCAGGACCTGGGCACGGGGAAACTCCTCCCCCATGGTCACTGCGAGGTAGGGGTAGGACTTGTCGTCGCGGTACTTGACGTTGAACCGGGGGTCGAACTCCTTGATCCACGCATACTCGAGCTGGAGGGCCTCGACCTCGGTGGACACCACGGTCCACTCCACGCTCGCGCCGGTGCGCACCATGGTGGCGGTCCGGTGGTGCAGCGCCGAGATGTCCTGGAAGTAGGAGGAGAGCCGCGGGCGCAGGCTCTTGGCCTTGCCGACGTAGATGACCCGTCCGTCGCGGTCCCTGAACCGGTAGACCCCAGGATCGGTCGGGATCTCCCCCGGGCGGGGGCGGTATGTCGACGGATCGGCCACGTCGCCAGCCTATGTCGCCCACCCGACACCCCCTGGCCGGGGTTGTCGGGGGTGACCTGCGAAAACCCGGTGGGTCAGGTGAGGGTGATGCCGTCGGCACCCACGGTGAGCTTCTTGGTGGGGAGACCGGAGGTGGCCGGTCCGGTGATGACGTCGCCGGTTGCGATGTCGAACTGGCTGCCGTGGCACGGGCAGGTGATCTTGCCGTCGGCGACCGACCCGACGGTGCACCCCTGGTGCGGGCACACGGCGGAGAATGCCTTGAAGTCCCCCTTGGTCGGCTGGGTCACGACCACCTTGAGGGAGTCGAAGACCGTGCCTCCACCCACGGGGACCTCAGCCGCCTGGATCTGAGTCGCGACGGAGGATGCCGCGGACGACGCGGCCGAGGCGACCGAGCCCACGGCATCCTGCGTCCCGCCGCCGCATGCCGCGAGGCTCGTGGCGCCGACCGCGAGCACCCCCAGGGTCCCGGCTGCTCGCATCGCCTCTCGCCGACTGGCGCACTGACACCCCGCTGGGCCCGTCGAGGACACGCCTGTCTGGTGGTCGTGGGGGCTACTGGTCATGACGGGTTCCTCACGGTAGGGCGCCGGGTGAGCGGTCCCCGAGTATCACTCACGCGTCTGTGACCGAGCCGTGGGTCGTCGAGGGTTCGCGCTGCCGGTCTCGCTCAGGTAACAACTCGGCAGCGGTCCCCGAAGATGCCTACGTTCTGCGGGTCCTGCCGGTTACAGTCCTCATGCTCGCTCCCGCAAGCACCGGGCGGTAACCCCGCCCACCTACCCCAGCACTCCCAGGAGGAAACGTGCCTCAGCGTTCCGTGGTCGCCGTTGGCGCCTCGTTGCTCGTGGCCTCGCTCGCGCTCGCCGGTTGTGGCACGCGCGGCGACAACACCAGTGACACAGGCGCATCCGGCGCCGCCGGCAACAAGATTGCCAAGATCGGCGTCATCTCCCCGCTCTCCGGGGACCTCGCGGCCCTCGGCCTCGGCATCAAGAACTCGGTCGACCTGGCCGTCAAGCAGGCCAACGAGTCCGGCGCCATTCCCGGCTGGACCCTCGAGCTGGCAGCCGAGGACGACGAGGCCAAGCCCGACGTCGGCAAGAACGCCGCGACCAAGCTGGCAGCCGACAAGGACGTCGTCGCCGTCGTGGGGAACCTCAACTCCTCCGTGTCGCAGAGCGTCCAGCCCGTGCTCGCGTCGGCCAACATCACGATGGTCTCCCCGGCCAACACCAACCCCTCGCTGACCCAGGGTGCAGACTTCGCAACGGCCCCCAAGCGGACCTACCCGAACTACTTCCGCACCTGCACCACCGACTCGATCCAGGGCCCCTTCGCGGCGCGCTACCTGTTCGAGAAGGCGGGCATCAAGGAGGTCGCGACCGTCCACGACAAGAAGACGTACGGTCAGGGCCTGGTCGAGGCGTTCTCCGCGGAGTTCGAGAAGCTCGGCGGCAAGATCGTCGCAGCCGAGACGATCAACCCCGATGACAGCAAGTACGACGCCGTCATCAGCAAGATCAAGCCCTCCAACCCCGGGGCCGTCTACTACGGCGGTGAGTTCCCGCAGGGCGCTCCCTTCTCCCAGCAGATGAAGGCCGCCGGCCTGAACGTCCCGCTCATGGGTGGCGACGGCATCTACTCCGGTGAGTTCATCAAGCTTGCCGGCAAGACCGGCGAGGGCGACCTCGCCACCGCGATCGGTGCGCCGACGGCCACGCTCCCCTCGGCCCAGGCGTTCGTGAAGGCCTACGCCGCGGGCGGCTACTCCGAGCCGTACGAGGCCTATGGCGCCTACGCCTACGACGCGGCGAACGCCGTCATCAACGCGCTCAAGGTGTCCCTGAAGGATGCTGCCTCCGCTGATGCAGCCCGTCAGCCCACCGTCGACGCGATGAGCAGTGTCTCCTTCGACGGCGTGACCGGCAAGGTCGCGTTCGACGAGTTCGGTGACACGACCTCGCGCATCCTGACCGTCTACACGATCAAGGACGGCGCCTGGACGGCCGTGGACACCTCGGAGTTCAAGTAAGACCCCGCTGACGGCACCGTCCGTCAGCAACGTCTGACGGCGGGGGTGGTCGCAAAGACCACCCCCGCCGTTTGGCGTGTGGCACCAGCAGGTCGCACGTTCGACAAACTTCGCGTCGGTATGCCGGATGTCATGGGCCGGTGACCATCCCAGCCGCTACGCTCCCCCCCAGCCGTTACTGCTCACCTCCAGGAGGTCCGTGTGGACCAGTTCGCCCAACAGCTCATGAACGGGCTGACCCTGGGGTCGCTCTACGCACTGATCGCCGTCGGTTACACCGTGGTCTACGGCATCGTCCAGCTGATCAACTTCGCCCATGGCGAGATCTTCATGATCGGTGCGTTCGGCGCCCTCTCCACGTGGCTGGTCCTCTTCGACGGGAACACCGCGTGGTGGACCCTGCCGATCATGATCGTCGGCGCGATCGCCGCCTCCGTGCTCGTCGCGGTCGCGATGGAGCGGATCGCCTACCGACCCCTTCGCGGTGCCCCACGACTCGCGCCCCTGATCACGGCCATCGGCATCTCGGTCTTCCTCCAGGAGGCGGTGCGGCTCTTCTACGGCCGGATCCCCTTCGTCGACTTCCCCGACGCGAAGCAGAAGGTTCCCTTCCCCCAGATCGACATCGTGACGGGTCCGGCCTTCAACATCGCCGGGGTGACCTTCCAGCGGTCGGCGCTGTTCACGATCGGGGCCCTGATCGTGTGCGCCGCCGGGCTCTGGTACTTCGTCAACAAGACGCGTACCGGTCGCGGCATGCAGGCGGTCTCCCAAGACCCCGACACCGCGCGGTTGATGGGCATCAACGTCGACCGCATCATCGTCGTCGCCTTCGCGGTGGGTGCCACACTCGCCGCGGTCGCCGGCGTCGCACAAGGTCTGCAGGTCACCAACATCGACTTTCGGATGGGCTTCCTCGCCGGTCTGAAGGCGTTCACCGCAGCCGTCCTCGGTGGCATCGGCAATGTCTGGGGCGCCGTGGTCGGTGGACTCACCCTGGGCATCGTGGAGTCCATGGCGGTCCAGTTCATCCCGGGCACCTTCGGTGGCAGCCCGTGGAAGGACGTCTGGGCATTCGCCCTCCTCATCGTCGTCCTGGTCTTCCGACCACAGGGCATCCTCGGAGCAAAGGTGGTGGACCGGGCATGAGCAGACTCGCCCTCCCCGACAAGACCCGCTCGTCCTACGGACGGTTCGCATCCCCGCTCGCCATCGCCGGAGGCGTTTTCCTCTTCATCAGCGGCTTCCTCTCGTGGTCATACGACAACCGCATCCTCGATGACATCTCGATCCGCTTCTACCCGGCCGGCGTCCAGCTGTTCGTCATGGCCGTCGGGGTCGTCGCCGCGATCCTCGGTGTGCTCATCGCCCGTCGTCCGGGCTGGATGAGCCCCGGTCGGGGGGTCCAGTTCCTCGGCCTCGCATCGGTGGTCTTCGTGATCGGTGCCACCTGGGCCATCGCCGCTCAGGCGGGCGGGCTCGTCAACGCCAACGAGGGCGTCTACGTCGCCCTGGTGGGGTCCCTCCTGGTGGCGTTCGCGGGGCTGCTCGCGCCGCACCCCGACACCAATGTGCACACCTGGCCCCGGCTCTCCTCCACGCTGGAGATCGTCATCATCGTGGTGATGATGGCGGTCGTGCTCTTCGTCGTCTCCTACGCGCTGAACATCGGCGACGGCTCAGTGTTCGCGCTGTTCCTCGTGGCGGTGATCAGCATCGCGGGCGGTCTGCTGGCCAGTGGGGTCGGCGGCTACCTCGGCTTCGTCGGCACCAACAACCGTCGCCCGCTCGTGCTGGCGGCCTTCGTCGTGGCCTTCCTCTTCCCGTTCACCCAGAACGGCTCCGACGCCAACATGTCGATCGCCGCACAGATCCTGATCTTCGCGGCCACCGCGTTGGGCCTGAACATCGTCGTCGGCCTCGCCGGCCTGCTCGACCTCGGATACATCGCCTTCCTCGGCACCGGCGCCTACGTCGGAGCCATGCTCTCGGAGTCGGCCTTCGCCACGGTGGGGTGGAAGCCGCCGTTCCTCGTCGTCATGCTCATCGGAGCCTGCGTCGCCGCCACGTTCGGCCTCGTGATCGGCTCACCCACCTTGCGCGTCTCGGGCGACTACCTTGCCATCGTCACGCTTGGTTTCGGTGAGATCTTCCGCCTCGCGATGTTCAACCTGGACGGCAACAACGGGCCCGACCTCACCAACGGCCCCAACGGCATCCCGGGCATCCCCGACCTGAACTTCTTCGGTTTCGACTTCGGGGCCAGCCACACCCTCGCCGGCATCCCGCTCGGGCGGTTCAGCAACTACTACTTCCTACTGCTCGTGCTCATCGCGTTCGTCATCGTCGTCTTCGTGCGGCTCAACAACAGCCGGATCGGTCGCGGCTGGGTCGCCATCCGGGAGGACGAACGAGCCGCCGAGGCCATGGGCGTCAACGTGTTCGGGCTGAAGATCCTCGCCTTCGCGGTCGGTGCGTTCCTCGCCGGGCTGGCCGGCACCATCAAGGCCCACCAGGACACCTCGGTGAGCCCGGACCAGTTCATCTTCCTCGAGTCCGCGTTCTTGCTGTCCGCGGTCGTCCTCGGCGGCATGGGCACGGTGGTCGGGGTGCTGGCCGGTGCGACCATCCTCAAGCTCCTCCCCGAGAAGCTGCGTGAGGTCAACGACTACCGACTGCTGTCCTTCGGGCTGCTTCTGGTGGTGATGATGCGCTTCCGCCCCGAGGGCCTGGTGCCCAACAAGCGGCGCCAGCTGGAGTTCCACGAAGACGATGAGCACCTCAACGAACTCATTCAGGACGAGCATCTGGAGGAAGTCAAGTGACTGTCACCGAGCCGCAGCCAGCCAAGCACCAGGTCGGCAGCACCGTCGTTCTCGAGGCGAGCGACGTCACGATGCGCTTCGGCGGGCTCACCGCGGTCGACGACGTGAGCATGCAGGTGCACGCTGGCGAGATCGTCGGGCTCATCGGCCCCAACGGCGCCGGGAAGACGACCTTCTTCAACTGCCTCACCGGTATGTACATCCCGACGACGGGAACCGTGATGCTCGGCGGCGAGAAGCTGCCGCCGAAGCCGCTGAAGGTGGTGCGCGCCGGAATGGCGCGCACCTTCCAGAACATCCGGCTCTTCAACAACATGACAGCGCTCGAGAACGTCATGGTGGGGCGCTACTGCCGCACCTCCTCGATGGCGCTCACCTCGATCCTGCGCGGCCCGAAGTTCAGGCGTGAGGAGGAAGCGACCCGCACGCGGTCCCAGGAGCTGCTCGAGTACGTCGGTCTCGGCAAGTCGGGCGAGATCCTCGCGCGCAACCTGCCCTACGGCGACCAGCGACGACTCGAGATCGCCCGGGCACTGGCCACCGACCCGCAGATCGTGCTGCTCGACGAGCCCACGGCGGGGATGAACCCCAAGGAGACCGAGGAGACGATGCACCTGATCTTCAAGATCAGGGCCAGCGGCCTCGCGGTCGTCGTCATCGAGCACGACATGCGCTTCATCTTCAACCTCTGCGACCGGGTGCTCTGCCTGGTGCGCGGCTCCCTCCTCGTGGAGGGCACGCCCGGCGAGGTGCAGTCCGACCCGCGGGTCATCGAGGCCTACATCGGCGGCGACGACGAGGACGAGGAGGAGAGCGCATGAGCGCCATGCTCGAGATCAAGGACCTCGTGGTGTCCTACGGCAAGATCAAGGCCGTCAAGGGCATCAGCTTCGACGTCAACGAGGGCGACGTCGTCTCGCTCATCGGCACCAACGGTGCCGGCAAGACGACGACCCTGCGAACCATCTCCGGGCTGCTCCGCCCAGTCAGCGGGTCGATCACCTTCAACGGCAAGGACCTCACCACCGTCCCGGCCCACGAGATCGTCCAGCTCGGGTTGGCGCACTCCCCCGAGGGACGACGGATCTTCCCCAGGCTCACCGTCGAGGAGAACCTGTTGCTCGGGGCGTTCAACCGCCGCGACAAGGAGATCCAGAGCGACCTCGAGGGGGCCTACCAGCTCTTCCCGATCCTCGAGGAGCGAAGCAAGCAGCCGGCCGGCACGTTCTCCGGTGGCGAGCAGCAGATGCTCGCGATGGGCCGCGCGATGATGAGCCGCCCCAAGCTGCTCATGCTCGACGAGCCGTCGATGGGCCTGTCACCGCTGATGATGAAGCGGATCATGACGACCGTGACCACGCTCCAGCAGCAGGGCACCACCATCCTGCTCGTGGAGCAGAACGCGCAGGCGGCACTGAAGCGCGCGACAAAGGGCTATGTGCTCGAGGTCGGCTCGATCGTCCTCTCCGGCACTGGCAAGGAGCTCCTCGAGAGCGACGACGTGCGCAAGGCGTACCTGGGCGAGGACTGACCTGCGCCGGGTCCTACGCGCAGCGTGGGCGGACTGACCTCAGCGGCTGGTCACCTTCCGCGACGTCGCCTTCTTCGCTGCCGGCTTCCGCGCGGCAGCGGTCTTCGTCGCGGAGGTCTTCGTCGTCGCAGCCTTCTTCGCCGCCGGTGGAGTGTCGCGGTCCGGTCGGACGGTCTTCGCCGCGGTGGTACGAGCCGTCTTGGCCAGGACGGGCGCGAGGAACCGGCCCGTGTGCGAGGCAGCGTTCTTCGCGACCTGCTCCGGGGTTCCCTCCGCGATCACGAGGCCTCCCCCGCTGCCACCCTCGGGCCCGAGGTCGACGACCCAGTCGGCGTTCTTGATCACGTCGAGGTTGTGCTCGATGACGATCACCGTGTTGCCCTTGTCAACCAGGCCCTGGAGCACCCCGAGCAGCTTGCGGATGTCCTCGAAGTGCAGGCCCGTCGTCGGCTCGTCGAGCACGTAGATGGTGCGGCCGGTCGACCGCTTCTGCAGCTCGGAGGCGAGCTTCACACGTTGGGCCTCCCCGCCGGAGAGTGTCGGTGCGGGCTGCCCGAGCCGCACGTAGCCCAGGCCGACCTCGTTGAGGGTCTTCATGTGGCGCGCGATGGCGGGGACCGCGGAGAAGAACTCAGCGGCCTCCTCGATCGGCATGTCGAGCACGTCGGCGATGGTCTTGCCCTTGAAGTGCACCTCGAGGGTCTCGCGGTTGTAGCGCGCCCCGTGGCAGACCTCGCAGGGGACGTAGACGTCGGGGAGGAAGTTCATCTCGATCTTGATGGTGCCGTCGCCGGAGCACGCATCGCAGCGGCCGCCCTTGACGTTGAAGGAGAACCGGCCCGGCTGGTAGCCCCGGATCTTCGCCTCGGTCGTCGTGGCGAAGAGCTTGCGGACGTGGTCGAAGACGTCGGTGTAGGTGGCCGCGTTGGAGCGGGGGGTACGCCCGATCGGGCTCTGGTCCACGTGCACGACCTTGTCGAGGTGCTCGAGCCCCTTGACGGTCTTGTGACGACCCGGCACGTGGCGTGCGCCGTTGAGCTTGTTGGCGAGGACGTTGTAGAGGATGTCGTTGACCAGGGTGGACTTGCCCGACCCCGACACGCCGGTGACGGCGGTGAGCGTGCCGAGCGGGAAGGAGACGGTGACGCCCTCGAGGTTGTGCTCGTTGGCCCCGACCACGGTGACCTCCCTGCCCTTCTCGCGCGGTCGCCGCACCGCGGGGGTTGGGATCTCCCGGCGACCCGAGAGGTACTTGCCGGTGAGCGAGTCGGGGTGGGTGAGCAGGTCGGCGACCGTTCCGGAGTGCACGACCTGGCCACCGTGCTCGCCGGCACCGGGGCCGATGTCGACGA
>JBDSNZ010000035.1:0-16716 GCA_039915055.1 Ornithinibacter sp. | reverse complement strand
CCGGCTGACGACCGGGGAGGACCGGCCACGCCCGGTGCTCGACCCGAACGGCATTGCCGGAGTGGAGGGCTCGGTTCGGGCCGTGTTCCTCGTTCACGCCGACGGCGGAGGCTACGAGCCGGTGGTGTTCATCCCGGTCGAGGTCCCCACGCACCTGAGCGTGCCTGGTGTGCGCCTCGGTGGCAGCGGTGACGCGTCTGGCGACAGGGTGCCCGTTCTCGGGCCGCGAACGATCGCCGGGGACCGCCACCGCCTCGTCTTCGTGCAGCCCGAGGCCCTCATCATCCTCGACACGCGCGATGCCTCGACGACCTGGATCGAGGTGCCTGACCCGAGCCTCCTGAGCGCCGGGTGGGCCCGCGACGGGGAGACGGTCATCGCGCGCGGCGCCACCGACTCCTGGGTCATCGACAGCGGCACCGAGAAGGTGCGCCGCGCGGACGGGCCGGTGGGCGTGGAGTGGGTCGACCTGGTCGACCTCGGCTCGCGCAGCCTGCTGCGGAGCTTCTCCGGTGCCGGCGCACTCACCGACACCAGGGAGATGCGCGGACCGGGCCTCTCACCGACCTCTCCACCCGTGGCCAACACCGAGGGCTGGGTGGCCGTCGGGGCATCGCTCCCACCCGACCTCTCGCGGGCGATGTCTCGCGACCACGGGATCGTCGTCGTCCAGAGCGACCTCCGGCCGACGCCCCGCATCCTCGCAGCAGCCCAGGGCCCGAGCCGGGGGGCGCGGCCCTACCGGGCGGTCGCCTGGGGGCCACGGGACGTCGCGCTCCTGGAGTCCCTGTCCATCGACCAGGCCGCCGGCAGCGCGGTCCGTCGTCTCCTTGCGTGGGACGTCATCGGCGGAGCGCTCTGGCTCGCCTCGGAACTTGAAGGGGAGAGCGCCGACGTGGGTGGCTTCACCGGCTCCTGGGCGATCTAGCCGGTCGCCACCGGGCGGGTCGGGTCCTGGATCCACTCGCTCCACGAGCCGATGTAGGGGATCGCCTCGATCCCCGCCTCGTGCAGCGCGAGGGTCATCTGGGCGGCGGTGACGCCGGACCCGCAGGACGTCCCGACCGGAGTGTCGCGGTGCACTCCGACCGTAGCCGCGACCTCACGGATGCGAGCTCCAGGGAGAAAGGCGCCGTGCTCGTCGAGCAGGTCCGTCATCGGCAGGTTGACCGAGCCGGGCACGCGGCCGGCGACCCTGTCGATCGGTTCGACCTCACCGCGATGACGCTCGGGGGCGCGCACGTCGAGGAGCACCCCGGCGCGGGACATGTCTGCCGCACCCACGGCATCCAGCACGGGCACGGAGCCCGGCCGCACCACGATCGACCCACGCTGCGGTGAGGGCACGTCCGTCGTGACCGGGAACCCGGCGCGCTGCCACGCGGCGAGCCCCCCGTCGAGCACCCGCACGTCGGGGTGGGCGGCCCAGCGCAGCACCCACCATGCGCGGCCGGCGGCGAGCGAGGTCCGCTGGTCGTAGACGACCAGCTCGTCGTCGTCCTCGACACCGCAGACCCGTAGGGCCTCCTCCAGCACGTCGGGGTCGGGCAGTGGGTGTCGTCCACGGCGGCCCGGCAGCCCGGCCAGGGCCAGATCGAGGTCCAGGTGCGGAGCCCCGGGAAGGTGCGCCGCGGCATACAGCTCGGGTCCTGGTGTGCCCACGAGGGCGTACTGCACGTCGAGCACGCGCACGGCGTCGCGCGAGAGGGCGACCGCCAGATCGGCTGGGCTGATCAGTGCGCTCACCCGCCCATCCAACCCTGCAGCGCGACGGGGGACAACCGCAAAGGAGACAACCGCACGAAGGGACAAGCGCACGAAGAGGCAACCGCAGGAAGAGGCAACCGCGAGGGGCGAGAATGGCCGGCGTGTCAGATCGTGTGCGGCTCGTGATGGTCCACGGGTCCCAGCTCAGTGGGGCCCAGTGGTGGCGGTATGCCGCCCTGCTCGGCCCCGACGTCGACCTCGTGGTGCCCGACCTGCCCGCGCACGGCACCCGGCGGGGCGAGGAGTTCACCTGGGAGCGGGCGTTGGCCGTCATCGACGAGGCCGTCGAGGGCGGGGACCCGGAGGTGCCGGTGGTGCTCGTGGGCCACAGCCTGGGCGGCTACCTCGCGATGGCATGGGCGGCAGGTCGCCCGACGCGGCTCGCCGGGCTGGGCCTGCTCGGCGCCTCCGCGGTGCCTGCCGGCCCGGGCGCCGCGCTCTACCGACTGATCGCCCGGGTGGAGCAGCGGCTCGGCGTCGGGCGCCTGTCCCGCACGCTGGACCGCCAGTGGGACACGCTGTTGCCCGAGGAGTTCGCCAACGTGGTGAAGGAGGCGGGCTACGGCTTCGACGGGATCCCCGCGGCGTGGGCGGGGGTGATGGGTCTCTGCCGGCCGGACATGCTCGCCGAGGTCACGGCGCCGGTGCTGCTGGTCAACGGCCAGCTCGACCAGCTGCGCGTCGACGTGAGGGTCTTCGCGCGGGCCGCGAGGTCGGCCCGATGGGTGCGCGTGGTGACGGTGCCGTGGGCTCTTCACGTCGCCCCCCTGACCCACCCCCACGAGGTGGCGGCCGCGTTGTGGGAGCTCGTCAGCGCTGCTCGGGCCTGATCGCCACCGCGCCGCCCACCGCGAGCAGGTGGGGTGTGGCATCGCACCACACGGGCAGCACGTCCAGAAGGCGCTGCCCCGGGGCGGTGCTCCAGGCCAGGCGGCCGGCTGGCCATGCACGGGGGTGGAGGGTGCCGAAGTGGATCGGCAGCACGTGCCGCGCGCCGCAGAGCGCGGCAGCCTCCGCGGCCTCGGTCGGCCCCATGTGCCCCGGCGACAGCCTGGGGCCCCACCCCCCCACGGGGAGCAGGGCGAGGTCGATCGGTGCCCCGGCGATCTCGGGCAGGTCCACGATCTGCGGGTGCAGCGAGGTGTCGCCGGCGAACCACACCACGACACCGCCACCGCGCACGAGCATCCCCACGGCGCCGTTGGGCCGGTGCGGCATCGGGCGAGCGCTGTGGTCGGCACGCACGAGGCGCACCTCCACGGCGGGCCCGACGGCCACCCACTGCTCGCGGGCGATGTCGGGCGCCGGCAACCCCCGGGCCCTGGCCCACACCGCGTTGACGGGCGCGGTCAGGACTGGCGCGTGCCCCACCCGGCGCAGCGAGGGTAGGTCCGCGTGGTCGTGGTGCAGGTGCGAGAGCAGCACGGCATCCACGTCGCTCACGTGCGGGTGCACCGGGAGGTCGGTGCGGCGGCGCAGCACCCCGAGCCGGGGTCGCAGCACCGGGTCGGTGAGGAGGCGGATGCCGGCCAGGTCGAGCACCACGGTGGAGTGCCCGAGCCAGGTGGCCCGGACCCCGTCCCGTCGCGCGGTGGCCCCGCCAGTCACGTCCTCAGCCCTCGGCCGACGAGGCGGTCAGCCCGGTGACGACGGCGCGCAGGGTCGGGTGCTCGACGTCCGACGCGGTGGCCCAGTAGGCGCGGCGCAGGTATGCCGTGCCCTGGTCCTCGTCCACGCGCCCGTCGGCGCACCCCAGGTAGCGTCCGCCGCCGAGCCCGATCATGAACGCCCCGGCAGCGACGTCCCACGAGTTCGTGTGCAGGTCGAAGGTCGCGTCGGCGCGACCGGTGGCGACCTGGGCGAGGCCGAGGGCGCCGCTGCCGAGGGTGCGCACGGCACCGTAGGCGCGCACGAGGCGCCCGCTCGCCGCCAGCGCGTCATCCCCGTTCGTCTCGAGGTCGATGCCGCGGGGGAAGGTCGAGATGACGAGCGCGTCGATCTCCCGCTCGATCCGGCGCGGGCGCGCAGGCTCCCCGTTGAGGGTCACCCCGGTGACGTCCGCGGCATACACCTCGCCGAGAGCGGGCGCGGAGATGACTCCAGCGACGACAACGCCGTCCACGGCAGCCGCGATCGAGATGCACCAGAACGGGAGCCCGTGGCTGAAGTTCACCGTCCCGTCGATGGGGTCCACGTGCCACGTCACGCGGCCACTTCCGGACGCGCCACCCTCCTCACCGACGACGACGCTCTGCGGCACGGCGTCGGTGAGCGCCTCGCGGAGGATGCCTTCGGAGACGAGGTCGTGCTCGGTGACGAGGTCGTGCGGACCGCCTTTGTGCTCCACCGTCATCGGACGCCGGAAGACGTCGACGAGGTATGCCGCACTGCGGGCTGCGGCGTCGTGTGCCACCTCACGGAGGCGGACGGACTCGGCGTGCTCGACTGCTGAGCACGTCACGGGGCGTCGGTGGCGACCGGCATGAGCCAGGCGCGCCCCTCCTCGAAGCCCACAGCGAGGAAGTCACCCTGCACGAAGGTCTCGTGCGCATGCGGGTCTGCCACGGAGACGACGAGGTTGCCCGCCTCGGTCTCGATGTCGTACTCGATCGCCGCGCCATAGAAGATCGAGGAGAGGACTCGCCCGACGGAGCCTGCGACGGCGCGTCCCTCCGTGGGGGTGAGCCGCACCGACTCGGGCCGGACCATGAGCGTCACGGCGTCGCCGGCGCGAACCCCCGGATGTCTGGGGACCCTCCATCGCTGACCGAGGACCCCGACGTCGGCGCCGGTCTCGGCGACCTCGTGGACGTCGACGTCGAGGAAGTTGGCGCGTCCGATGAAGTCCGCCACGAACACCGACGCCGGGTGGCGGTAGATCTCCTGTGGGGTGTCGACCTGTTCGATCACACCGACGTTCATCACGACGATCCGGTCCGACATCGTCATCGCCTCGTCCTGGTCGTGAGTGACGAAGATGGTCGTGATGCCCAGACGGCGCTGGAGGCGGCGGATCTCGCCGCGCATCTGGACCCGGAGCTTGGCATCGAGGTTGGACAACGGCTCGTCGAAGAGGAGCACCTTGGGGCGCATCACGAGGGCGCGGGCCAACGCGACGCGCTGTTGCTGACCACCGGACATCTGGTGCGGTGCGCGATCTCGGTAGGGGCCGAGGTTCATCGACGTCAGCGCGGTCTCGACCTCCTCGGTGACACGAGCCGACGGCAGCTTCTGGAGCTTGAGGCCGTAGGCGACGTTGTCGAAGACGGTCATGTGGGGAAACAGGGCGTAGGACTGGAAGACCATCGCCATCGGTCGCTTGTTGGGCGCCACCTTGTTGATCACGTCGTCGTCGAGGGTGATCTCGCCTGCCGTCGGCGTCTCGAAGCCGGCGATCAT
Source organism: Ornithinibacter sp. (assembly GCA_039915055.1). Classification (GTDB taxonomy): domain Bacteria; phylum Actinomycetota; class Actinomycetes; order Actinomycetales; family Dermatophilaceae; genus Fodinibacter. The sequence goes on along the minus strand of JBDSNZ010000035.1, from coordinate 11,550 downwards.
CCGCAGCGTCGTCGTCTTGCCGCACCCCGACGGCCCGAGCAGCGTGATGAACTCGCCGGGCACGATGTCGAGGTCGACGTCCTTCACCGCCGGGGTGCCGGAGGCGTCGTCGCCATAGACCTTGCGCAGGTCGCGCAGCGTGACCCGGCCCGGGTCCGCGGTCGCGAGGGCATCCCGGGCGGTCTCGCTCGACACGTCGGTCCGATTCGTCATGGCGTTCTCCGAGGTGGCGGTCATCGGCGCTGGACGCCGCGGATCGAGGGGTGGAGCATCGCCAGGTTGAGAAGTCCGATGAAGCTGAGGACGATGACGATGAGGATGGCGCAGTAGGCGAAGGCGTTGCCGAAGCGTCCCGCATCCACCTCGGCGAGGATCTGGCTGGTCATGATCTTGGTCTGTGGCGTGGTGATGAACACGATCGGCGACAGGGTCGTCATCGAGCGGGCGAAGGCATAGGTCAGCCCGGTCAGCAGGGCGGGCCGGATGAGCGGCAGGGTCACCGTCCGGAAGGTCGTGAAGCTGTCGGCCCCCAGGCTCGTCGCAGCCTCGTCGATGGCGGGGTTGATCTGCTGGAGCGCCGAGATTCCTGCGCGCTGGCCGGAGGGCAGGGAGCGGGCGACGAACACCATGACGATCGCCATCGCCCCGCCCAGGATGGCCGAGCCGCCCGCAACGGCAGGGAACCACTGCCTGCCACCGAAGACCGTCGGGGTGTTGAAGGCAATGGCGTAGCCGATGCCGATGACGGTCCCGGGCACGGACAACCCGAGCATTCCCACGAAGTCCATGAGACCGGACGTGCGCTTGAGCTTGCGCACGACGAGCCACGCGATGAGCATGCCGAGGATCCCGGCGATGGGGGTGGCGATGAGCGCCAACAACGTCGTCGTGAACATGGCATCGGAGCCGATGCCCGCGAGGACGAACCGGTAGTGCGCCAGGGTGAAGTCGTTGTTGACGCCGAAGATCTTGACGAACCCGCCGAAGACCACGGTCGCGTACATGAGGATCACCAGAAAGGCGACGGCGAGTGCCATCGAAAGAATCGGGATCCGCAGCGCGGGGGCAGTGATGAGCTCCGGGCTACCGGCAGGTTTGCCCGTCACCGAGACGACGTTCTTGCGGTTGACCCAGTAGCGCTGGATGAGGAAGACCGAGAGCGCGGGCACGAGGAGGACGAGCGAGTATGCCGCTCCGCCGGCGACGTTGTACTCACCCGTCACGGCGAGGTAGGCGCGCGAGGCGAGCACGGTGTAGTCGCCGCCGAGGACGAGCGGGTTCGCCAGGTCGGCGATGGACTCCACGAAGAGGAGCAGCACCGACCCGGCGATGCCGGGGACGAGCATCGGCAGGGTGACCGAGGTGAAGATCTTCACCTTGGTGGCGCCGAGGTTGGCCGCGGCCTCGTCCAGGCTGGGGTCGAGGCTCTCGAGCATTCCCTTGATGTTCATGTAGGCGACCGGGAAGAACGACAGGGTGAGGACGAAGGTCAGGCCCTTGAGCCCGTAGATGTCGACATCGAGCCCGAAGAGACCGTTGCTGATGATGCCGTTGCGCCCGAACATGGTGATCGCTGCGGTGGCCACGGCGAACGGTGGCGACACGATGGGCATGAGCGAGATGAGGTGCAGGACCTTCTTGCCGCGGAACTCGAGACGGACCTGGGCGTAGGCCATGACGAAGCCGACGGCGGTGCCGAGCAGCGACACGATCACGCCGAGCTGGATGGTGTTCCACAGGATGCGCCGGTTGACCGGGTTGGTCAGCATCGAGCTGACGATCTGCCAGCCCTCTGCGGAGAACGCGACCGTGAGGATGCGCACGAGCGGCAGGCCGACGATGACGAAGAGGAGAAGGGAGACCCCGACCACGAGGGTGATGAGGGTGAGGTCGCGCCCGGAGCCGCGGCGCCGTCGGGGCGGCTCGGAGCCCGCCCCGACGGTGTGCGCGGCCGCAGGTAGCAGCGTGTCGCTCATGGGTGGTTCGGCGCCGTCACTCCTTGGGAGCGGGCGCGACCTCGGCGTCGAACTTTGCGGTCAGTTCCTTCTTCTTCTCGCCCGCGGCGATGGAGTCGTACTCGACGAGGGTGATCTCGTCGAGCTTGACCATGTCCTCGGTGATCTTCGCGTCCGGGTTGGTCGGGATCTGGAAGCTGCCGACCGTGGGCCCGATGTTCTGGTGGTCCGGGGTCAGGGTCCAGTCGATGAACTTCTTCGCGTTCTCGGCGTTGGGACCACCCTTGACGAGCGAGACCGCACCGATCTCGTAACCGGTGCCCTCGCTCGGGAAGGTGACCTCGAGCATGTCGAAGCCCTCCTTCTGGTACTTGACGCAGTCATGGCTGAAGATCACCCCGACCGCGACCTCACCACGACCGGCCATCTGACCCGGTGCGGAGCCGCTCTTGGAGTACTGGAGCACGTTCTGGTGCAGCTTGCCGAGGTACTCGAACGTCTTGGCCTCGTCCATGTCGTTGAGCACCATCTGTGTCCACACGGCGGTGTAGGACGTTCCTGAGGTGGAGGGGTGGGCGATCGCGACATTCTTCTTGAGCTTCGGGTCGAGCAGCGCCTCCCACGAGGTGGGGGCCTCGACGCCCGCCTTGGCGAGCTGGTCCTTGTTGGAGCAGAACCCGAGGACCCCGACGTAGGTGCCGGTCCACTTGCCGTCCTTGTCCTTGTACTTGTCGGGGATCTTGGCGGCGTTGGGGGAGAGGTAGGGCTCGATGAGGCCCGAGTTGAAGGCGGCAACGTGACCGTCCGACGGGCCGCCGTAGAGGACGTCGAACTCGGGCTTGGACTTGGCGGCGTCGAGGCGGGCCACACCCTCGCCCGAGCTCATGCGCACGTAGGAGGTCTTGATCCCCGAGGCCTTGGTGAAGGCCGCAGCCATCGCCTGGCACTGCTCCTCCTGCGGGGTGCACGCGACGACGATCTCGCCCGTGCCCTTGATCGACCCTCCTGCCGAACTGCCGCTCGACGCCGACGTCGTGGGGGTCTCGTCAACGGCGCAACCGGCCAGGACTGAGGCCAGTCCCAGCGGCAGGGCGAAGAGAACTGCGAACGTACGGGTTCGGGGCATCACGGCTGACTCCTTTGTCAAATGACAGACCGCTTCTCGCGCGATCTGCTGCGGGCCGAGACTAGGGGACTCCGGTGCCGGATCGGGTCACGGAATGTGGGTCAGTCGGTCACGGTCCTGTGACCGAACCCGTGGCGGACGCCGGGTTCGTGTCCTTGACCGCCGGGGCGACGTAGCGGTAGCCGACGCCTCGGACGCTGAGGATGCATCCTCTCGCAGCCGGGTCGGCGGACTCGAGCTTGAGCCGGAGCCGGTACACGGCCGTCTTGAGGAGCTCGCGACCCCCGAGCGGCTGCGGGTCACCCCAGCCGAGGAGCAGCAGTTGGCGGAACGGCAGGTCCTCGCCCGGACGCGTGACCAAGGCCGCCACGAGCCGGTACTCGTGCGGGGTGAGGTCGACGCGCTTACCCTTGACGTAGGCAGTGGCCGTCCGCAGGTCCAGGGTCACCGGGCCTGCGTGGATGATGGTTCCGCTGCTCAGAGGTGACCGACGGACGAGGCCGGCTGCCCGCAGCGCGAGCTCACGGGGGTGGAACGGCTTCGCGACGTAGTCCGAGGCTCCGGCCTCGAGGCCCGCGATCCGCTGCGATGTCTCACCGAGGGCCGTCAGCAGGATGACGGGCACCGGTCCAGTGGCGGTGATGCGGCGGCAGAGCTCGACGCCCGACATCCCCGGGAGCATGACGTCGAGCACCGCGAGGTCGATGTGCTGCTCCGTGAGCAGCGCCCATCCCTCCTCGGCGGAGCCGGCTGTGACGGTGCTGAAGTTCTGGGTCTCGAGGGCGAAGGTGATGATGTCGCGCATCGCTGGCTCGTCCTCGACGACGAGCGCCCGCCAGGTCTCAGTGGGCACCGGAGCCCCCTGCGGGGAAGGTGACGAGCATGGTGGTGCCGTGCTGGGCGATGGTGTCGACGAGGATGCGTCCGCCGTGGAGCTCGGCGATGTGCGAGGAGATGTAGAGACCGAGGCCGGTGCCCTCGCCGAGCGGGGCGCCGCTGGAGAAGCGCTCGAAGAGCCGTGCTCGTTCGTCCTCGCTCATGCCGCGGCCCTGGTCGCTGATGGCGATGACGACGTTGTCGTCGGCAACGTGGCCGCGCACGACCACCTCGTTGGCCTGGTGGTCGTCGTGCCTGAGGGCATTGCCGACGAGGTTGCTCACGAGCTGGTGGATGAGCTGCGGGTCGAGGTGGACACGGGTGGGCGGCCCCGGTGCGTCGAGCGCGATGGCGCGGTGATGGTGCACCTGGCGCAGTTCGCGCACGACGGAGCGCAGGTAGGAGCGGAGCTCGACCTGTCTCAGGTGCACCTCGAACAGCCCGGCCTCGATGCGGGCGTGGGCCAACAGGTCCTCGGTGAGGGTGATGACGTGATCGGCGCTCCCCGAGATCGTGTCGACGAACTTGGCCTGGGTCGGCGTCAGGGGGCCTGGTGTCTGCTCGGCGAGCAGGTCGGCCGATCCCTTGATGAGGGCCAGGGGCGTGCGAACCTCATGGCTGAGGACGGAGACCTGGTCTGCCCGTCGCAGCGCGAGGTCGTGCAGCCGCCCGATCTCGTGGCTGCTCGTGCGCAGCCGAAGGTGGAGGCGACGCACCCACCATCCGAGCAGGACGGTGGCGAGCCCCAGTGCGAGGAGGCCCACCTGCAGGGCCGATGTCATGGGCCCGACCCTACGGCGCGTGCAGGCCCTCGGGCCGTGCGGTGGCAGCGCGAAGACGGAGGCGCTGTCCGCGATAATGAGGACACCATGGCTCTCACCATCCCCCCTCTCTCGCCGAACACCTCGTCGAAGAAGCCCATGCTTCCTCCGCTGCGCATCGGGCGCCACACCATCGGATCACCGGTCGTGCTCGCGCCGATGGCGGGCATCACCAACCGCGCCTTCCGACGACTCTGTCGGGAGTACGGCACGGCCGGGCTGGAGCACGGTGGCGCGTCCGGGGCCAGCAGCCTCTATGTCTCGGAGATGGTCACCTCCCGGGCGCTGGTCGAGCGCACCCCCGAGACGATGCGCCTCATCTCGCACGACCCGCAGGAGAGCCCGCGCTCGGTGCAGCTCTACTCCGTCGATCCGGTCACCGCGGGGCTCGCGGCCCGGATGCTCGTCACGGAGGACCGCGCCGACCACATCGACCTCAACTTCGGCTGCCCCGTGCCCAAGGTCACCCGCAAGGGCGGGGGCGCTGCGCTGCCGTGGAAGACCGAGCTGTTCAGGTCCATTGTGGCGTCGGTCGTGCGCGAGGCCGAACCGTATGCCGTGCCCGTCACCGTGAAGATGCGAGTGGGCATCGACGCGGACCACGTGACCTATCTCGACGCCGGGCGGATCGCCGAGGGAGAGGGTGTCGCCGCGGTCGCGCTGCACGCCCGCACCGCGGCGCAGGCCTACTCGGGTCAGGCCGACTGGTCGGCCATCGCGCGGCTCAAGGAGGCCGTGACGACCGTGCCCGTGCTCGGCAACGGCGACATCTGGTCGGCAGAGGACGCGCTCGCCATGGTCGAGCAGACCGGGTGCGACGGGGTCGTCGTCGGTCGCGGGTGTCTGGGGCGCCCGTGGCTGTTCACCGACCTCGCGGCGGCCTTCGCGGGTTCGCCCGTGCGGGTGAGCCCGGGGCTGCGTGAGGTGACGGACACGCTCCGCCGCCACGCGGCATACCTCGTGGACTTCTACGACGGCGACGAGCAGCGCGGCTGCCGCGACATCCGCAAGCACATCGCGTGGTATCTCAAGGGCTTCCCTGCGGGGTCGACGGTGCGCAACCAGCTCGCCCTGGTCGACAGCCTCGAGGCGCTCGAGCACCTCATCGCCACGATGGATCTTGACGCGCCCTGGCCCGGTGACGCCGCGGAGGGCCAGCGCGGGCGGGCCGGCTCACCGCGGGTCGTCGCCCTCCCCGAGAACTGGCTGCGCTCGCGCGACCTCGACGCGGCCCAGCACGCTTCGGTGGCGCAGGCCGAGCTGAGCGTCTCGGGCGGCTGACGTCGGCGCTCAGCGGGCGCGAAGGGCCTGGTGCAGGTCGGCCAGGATCTCGTCGGGGTCCTCCAGGCCGACGGAGAGGCGTAGCACGTCGTCGTGCGGTCGCGCGTCGGCCGCGACCGGCCGGTGGGTGAGCGCGGCCGGGTGCTGGATGAGCGAGTCGACTCCGCCGAGGGACACCGCGTGCGTCACGAGTGTGCAGGCCGACGCAGCAGCAGCCGCAGCCGCGTAGCCGCCCCGCACCGAGAACGCAAGGATCGACCCGGGCCCACGCATCTGGCGCCCGACCAGGCCGGCAGGGTCCTCGAGCCCGGGGTAGTGGACGCGCGCGACCTCGGGGTGCTCATCGAGCCACGCGGCCACCTTCTGCGCGCCCTGCTGGGCCGCTCGCACCCGCACGGGAAGGGTCTGCAGGCCGCGGTGCAGGTCGTAGGCGGCGCGCGGGTGGAGCAGGCCGCCGGTCAGCGCGCGCACCTGGCGCAGCCGACGGGCCCACTCGGGAGTGGTCGCGACGACCCCGCCCATGGCATCTCCGTGACCGCCCATGAACTTCGTGGCCGAGTGCATGACCAGCGATGCGCCGTGCCGGGCCGGGTTCTGCAGCACGGGGGTCGCGAAGGTGTTGTCGACGAGGACAGGGACCGTGCCCGCCGCGGCCACGACGGCCTCGATGTCGATGAGGTCGAGCGTGGGGTTCGCCGGGGTCTCGAGCACCACGAGGCCGGTGTCGGGCCGCACCGAAGAGAGGACGGTCGCCGGCGTGGCCCAGGTCACCGTCGTTCCGAGCAGGCCGGTGGCGAGCACGTGGTCGGTGCCGCCGTAGAGGGGGCGCACGGCGACCACGTGCGGCTTTCCCGCCGTGACGATCGCGAGGAGTGTTGCGCTCAGCGCCGCCATGCCGGTGGCGAACGCGACCGACTCCTGGGTCTCCTCCAGCTCGGCCACCGCACGCTCGAACCGGTCGACGGTCGGGTTCCACAGACGCTGGTAGACCAGGCTGTCCCCGGGCTCTGGGCGACCACCGGTGGCGAGCACCTCATAGGCCCGGCCGCCGTTCTCGACATCGGGCAGCGGGTTGGTGGTGGACAGGTCGATCGGCGGCACGTGCACGCCGAGGGCGCGGAGGTCATCCCGCCCGGCGTGCACGGACCGGGTGTCGAGGCTGGTGGGGGGCACGCTGTCCTCCGGGAGAGTTCTGGGCGCAGTCTTCTGGTCGGTTCATGATCGCCGTATCCGCGGTGAGAGGGCAACAGTCCCGTGGAAACCACGAAAAGGTGGGGAAAGGACATCGAATCAGTGGAGTGAGAGCGGTTACGCTCACCCTCATGTCGCAGAATCCGCGCGCCGAGCGACGCCACCTGACACCCGGTCCGCCCCCGCGGGAACCGCTCGCCGTCGACGACCTCGACGTCAGCCTGCTGCGCGCCCTCAGCGTCGACGGGCGGCGTTCGGTCGCCGCCCTCGCCCGAGAGACGGGGCTCGCCGAGTCCACCTGCGCCGGTCGGGTCCGGGGCCTGCTCGAGCGGGGGACGGTTCGCGGCATCCACGCCGAGCTCGACCCGGCGGCCCTGGGGTTCGCCGTGGAGGCGATGGTTGCCGTGCGCTTCGGTGGTCACGTGCGCGGCCACGTCGAGGCCTTCCGCGATGCGGTGACCCAGGTGCCCGGGGTCCTCGCGACCTACAACACCAGCGGGTCCGAGGACTACCTCGTGCACGTGGCAGCCAGCGGGTCCGATGCGCTGCGGGACTTCGTGCTCGACCACATCGCGAACCGGCCCGGGGTCGTGCACGCCGAGACCAGCCTCATCTTCGAGTCCACCCGCGGCGTCGGGCTGCTGCCGGCGGTGTCGGGGTGAGCGGCCCGACCGGAACTGCGGGTGGTACGCCCGACAAGCCCTGTGTCTTCTTCGCCGACGCGGGGGAGTTCGGCCGGTGGCTGCAGGCCCACCACGACTCCGAGACCGAGCTGTGGATGGGATTGCGCCGCAAGGGACACCCGGATGCCGGTCTGACCTGGGAGGCCGCTGTTCGTGAGGCCTTGTGCTGGGGCTGGATCGACAGCATGGCCCAGGGCATCGACGAGGACACCCGGCGCCAGCGCTGGACCCCGCGCAAGGCGGCCAGCAACTGGTCGAGCGTGAACATCGCCACCGTCGCCGAGCTCACCGAGCAGGGCCGCATGCAGCCGAGCGGACTCGCGGCCTTCGCCAGGCGCCGCGAGGACCGGTCGGGTGTCTACGCCTACGAGACCCGCGAGCTCGAGCTCGGCGCCGTGTATGCCGCAGCACTCGTGGCGGACCCTGCCGCCAGCGCGTTCTGGAACGTCGCCACCCCGGGCTACCGCAAGGTCGCCGTCAACTGGGTGATGACCGCCAAGCAGGAGCGCACGAGGGACTCCAGGATGGCGCAGCTCATCGACGACAGCGCCCACGGCCGGCTCATCAGGAGCCAGCGCTACGGCACCCCGCCGACGTGGGTCGCCAGGGCGGCGGCAGCGGCGGAGGGCACCCGCCTAGGGTGAGCCCGTGACCTACACCGCGCGCGACCGGGAGCGCTGGGTGGCCGAGGACCCGGCGCACAAGCGGGCCGACCGCGACGACTTCGCTCGCGACCGCGCCCGGCTGCTCCACTCCGCGAGCCTGCGTCGCCTCTCGGCCAAGACCCAGGTGGTGCAGCCCGGCAGCGACGACTTCGTGCGCAACCGCCTCACCCACTCCCTGGAGGTCGCTCAGATCGGGCGCGAGTTCGGGGCTGCGCTGGGCTGCAACGCCGACGTCGTCGACACCGCGTGCCTGGCCCATGACCTCGGTCACCCGCCCTTCGGGCACAACGGGGAGCTCGCCCTGGACCGGCTCGCGCGCGACATCGGCGGCTTCGAGGGCAATGCCCAGACCCTGCGTGTCCTCACCCGGCTCGAGGCCAAGCGCCAGCACCCCGACGGTCGCTCGGCCGGGTTGAACCTCACCCGGGCCTCTTTGGATGCGGCGACGAAGTATCCGTGGCGACGGGGGCAGGGCCCCCATCCCACCGGGAAGTTCGGGGCCTATGAGGACGACCTGGACGTCTTCGACTGGTTCCGCGAGGGCATCCCCGACGGGCGTCGGTCCTTCGAGGCAGAGGTGATGGACTGGTCGGACGACGTGGCCTATTCGGTGCACGACGTCGAGGACGCCATCGCGTCGGGGTGGCTCGACCCGCGCCGCCTGCGCGAGCACGACGACGTCGAAGCGGTGCTCGCCGTCGCCGGTCGGGTCTACGAGCCCGGTCTGGGTCGCGACCAGCTCGGGGCCGCGCTGGAGCGGGTGCTCTCGATCGAGGCCGTGCCACAGGACTACGACGGGTCTCGCCGCTCGCTGGCCGCACTGAAGGACATGACGTCGCGGCTCATCGGCCGTTTCGTGGTCTCCGTCGAGCGCGCGACGCGCGCCCGGCACGGCTCCGGGCCGATGACCCGGCACGGTGCCACGCTCCTGGTACCCGAGGAGTCCAGGGCTGAGTGCGCCGTGCTGAAGGCGGTGGCGGCGCACTACGTCATGTATGCCGCGGAGCGGGTCGACCTCTACGTGCACCAGCGCGAGGTGGTCGCCGACCTGGTGCACGCCTACGAGCACGATCCCGACCGGCTCGACCCAGACCTGCGTCCGGACTGGGAGTCGGCCGGAGACGACGGGGCGGCACTGCGGGTGCTCGTGGACCAGGTGGCCTCCCTCACCGACGTCCGGGCGCTGCACCTTCACCGCACCTGGTGCAGGCAGGGCACGTAGGGAGCGGCACCCCACCTACACTCACGGCATACGGGAGGAGGTGGCAGTGGCAGGTCGGATCAGGGCCGAGGACGTCACGACGGTCAAGGAGCGCACGTCCATCGAGGACGTCGTGAGCGCCCACGTGACGCTGCGCCCCGCGGGGGTCGGCTCGCTGAAGGGGTTGTGCCCCTTCCACGACGAGAAGACCCCGAGCTTCACCGTGCGCCCGTCGGTCGGCAGCTACCACTGCTTCGGGTGCGGCGAGGGTGGCGACGTGCTCTCCTTCGTGCAGAAGGTCGAGCACCTCACCTTCGCCGAGTCCGTCGAGCGCCTCGCGGGCAAGCTGGGCCTGGAGCTGCGCTACGAGGACGGCGACGGGCCGCGGCGTGACGGGGCCTCCCTCGGCAGGCGCTCCCGCCTCCTGGAGGCACACCGGGTCGCGCAGGAGTTCTACGAGGGTCTGCTCCTGGACACCGGGCGTGTCGACGGGCGGGTAGGCCGGGACTTCTTGCGAGATCGTGGCTTCGACTCCGCTGCTGCCCACCGGTTCGGTGTCGGTTTTGCGCCCCGCGACGGCGAGGCGCTCACCCGCCACCTGCGCGAGCGGGGATTCACCGAGGACGAGATGGTCGGCGGTGGTCTCTCCGGGCGCGGCAGTCGCGGGCTCTACGACCGCTTCCGGGGGCGGCTGGTCTGGCCGATCCGTGACACCACCGGAGACACGGTGGGGTTCGGCGCCCGCCGGCTCTTCGATGACGACCGCATCGCCGCGAAGTACCTCAACACCTCCGAGACGCCGATCTACAAGAAGTCGACGGTGTTGTACGGCCTCGACGCCGCCAAGAAGGCCATCTCCACCGGGCGGCGCGCCGTCGTCGTCGAGGGCTACACCGACGTCATGGCGGCCCACCTCGCCGGCGTCGAGGAGGCCGTCGCGACCTGTGGCACGGCCTTCGGGGTGGACCACATCAAGATCCTGCGACGGATCATGCGCGACGAGGCCGACGTCTCGCCGGCGCGAGTCGTGTTCACGTTCGACGGCGATGCCGCCGGGCAGAAGGCGGCGATGCGGGCCTTCGGTGAGGACCAGCGATGGGCCGCACAGTCCTTCGTCGCCGTGGCCCCCGACGGCATGGACCCCTGCGACCTCCGGTTGGCCAGGGGCGACGCCGCGATCCGCGCCCTGGTCGACGGCGCGGTGCCGATGTTCGAGTTCGCCGTGCGCACCACCATCGCGCGCTTCGACCTCGACACTGCCGAGGGTCGCGTCGAGGCGATGAAGGCCATCGCCCCGATCATCGGGTCGATCCGCGACACGAGTCTGCGCCCCGAATACACCCGCACCGTCTCGGGCTGGCTCGGCATCGAGGTCGAGCAGCTCGCGACCGCGGTCAAGAGCGCAGGGCGCCTGCGCACCGACGATGCCCCCGAGCCGTCGCGCACCCCCGCTGGCACCGACGAGGTGCCCGAGCCCGGCCCGGGCGAGGGGCCGACCCTGCCGGTGCCCGACCTTCGCGACCCGCTGGTCTTCGCCGAGCGCCAGCTGCTCCAGGCCCTCGTGCAGTATCCGCAGCAGTTCGACTCGGCGGCTGTCGCCGACCTGCCGAGCGACGCGCTGACTGCCCCCGCCCACCGGGCGGTCCTGGACGGCATCCAGATCGCCGACCTGTCGGTGCGGGGGAGGTCTGAGGCAGCCTGGGTCACGGCCGTCACCGAGGGCGCGCCGGTGGCGGTGCGCGGGCTGGTGG
>JBDSNZ010000308.1:0-2662 GCA_039915055.1 Ornithinibacter sp. | reverse complement strand
GCAGCCGGACGGCCCGATGAACGCGGTCACCGAGCGGGGCTCGACGGTCATCGTCACCCCCTCGACGGCCTTGAAGTCGCCGTAGTAGATGTCGAGGTCCTTGACGTCGATGCGTTTGGCCATGGGTGGGGTGTCTCTCTCGTGTGCGTGATGCCGGGATGCCGGGGGCGGTGGTCAGGTCTGTCGAGTTGGGTCTCAGGAGACCTTGCTGAAGCGACCGATGAAGCGGCCCAGCAGGTTGAGGACGAAGATCAGCAGGATGAGGGTGAGCGAGGCGCCCCAGACCCGGTCGAGCGCGGGCTGGAGGTTCTCGGCGCGGTCCTGGTTGATCATCGTCGGCAGGGTCGCCATGAGTCCGCCGAACAGGTCCGAGGCGATGACCTTGGTGTAGGGGCCGAGGATGATCAGCGGCGCGGTCTCGCCCATGACCCTCGCGAGCCCGAGCAGGATGCCGGTGACGATACCCGAGAACGCAGTCGGGAGAACGATCTTCATGATCGTCTTCCACTTCGGCACACCGAGCGCGAACGACGCCTCGCGCAGCTCGTTGGGCACGAGCTTGAGCATCTCCTCGGTGGAGCGCACCACGGTGGGGATCATCAGGATGGTCAGCGCGAGGGTCACCGCGAACGGCACCCGCTGCAACCCCATCGTCGAGACCCACAGGGCGTAGATGAAGAGCGCCGCGACGATGGACGGGATGCCGGTGAGGATGTCGACCATGAACGACACCACCTTGGCCAGGCGGCCGCGCCCGTACTCGACGAGGTAGACAGCCGTGAAGATGCCGATCGGCACGGACATCGCGGCAGTCACCATTGCCTGGATGAGGGTGCCCTGGATGGCGTGCGCCGCGCCCCCTCCGACGCGACGCGCGGTGATGCCCGACTGGGAGTTGGTCCACCACTGCGAGTCCAGGAGCATCGCGCCCCCCTTGAGGAGCGTGCTCCCGAGGATCCACACGAGCGGCACCACGGCGATGAAGAATGCCGACCACATGATGACGCGGGCCAGCACGTCCTTCGTCGCCCGGGACGAGGACTTTCGGGCGAGCCCTGGCGTGCGGGAGCTGGGTGGCGCCGGGGCCGAGGTGCCGATCGAGATCGTGCTCATTCGATGAAGGCCTTCCTGCGCTCGATGACGACGCGCGCGATCGCGTTGACGACGAACGTCAGAACGAAGAGCACGAGCCCGGCCGCGATGTAGGCGCCGGTCTTCTGCGGGCTGTCGAACTCCCCTGCCCCCAAGGCGATCTTCGAGGCGAAGGTCGTGCCGCCGCCGAAGATCGAGAACGACCACGGCGAGGTCGGGTTGAGTGCCGACAGCAGGATCACGACGGCCAGGGTCTCGCCCAGGGCCCGTCCCAGGCCCAGCATCGAGGCGCTGATGATGCCCGGCTTGCCGAAGGGGAGCACCGCCGTGCGGATCATCTCCCACTGCGTCGCACCGAGGGCGAGCGCGCCCTCCTTGTGCGTCGTCGGCACCTGCTGGAAGACCTCGCGGGTGATCGCGGTGATGATCGGCAGGATCATGATGGCGAGGATGATTCCGGCGAAGGCCAGGGTGCTCTTGGAGCTGAAGCCGGCCGCGGAGAAGAACGGGATCCACCCCAGCGCGGACTGGATGCCGGCCGCGATCGGGTCGAAGAACTGACCCGCGATCGTCAACCCCCAGAAGCCGTAGACGATCGACGGGACGGCGGCGAGCAGGTCGATGGTGGCTGCCGCGGGCCGGCGGAGCCAGCCGGGGGCGTACTGCGTGATGAAGAGGGCGACGGCCACCCCGAGTGGCACGGCGATGAAGATCGCGATGGTGGAGGTGACCACCGTCGCCCAGAAGAAGTCGAGCACCCCGAAGCGCGGGTTCGGGCCGCTCGGCACCCACTCGCGCGAGGTGAGGAAGTTGGCGTTGTTGTTCAGCAGGCTCGGCACGGCCTGCACGAGGAGGAAGGTGCCGATCAGGGCGACCACGGCCACGACGAGAATGCCGGACGCCTTCGCGAGCCCCCCGAAGATCCGGTCGCCGAGGCGCCCGGTCGCGGCCGAGTCACCCTGTAGCGGCGGCGCGCCGTCCGGGCCCGGGGACTCGTCGACCACGGATCGGCCGGTGATGGTGGGTGTCACTCTCGCGTCGTCCCTCTCGTGGTTGAGGGGGCGGGCCGGTCTGCGGCCCGCCCCCTGGCTTCGGTGGCGCCCTCAGCGCCTTGGCGTGCAGGTCAGGAGAGCGCCTTGATGGCGTCCTGGACCTTGGTCTCGACCGAGGAGGGCAGCGGCGCGTAGCCGATCTCCTCGAGGCCCTTTTGCACGTCCGCGGAGGCGAAGTGGGTGAGGAAGGCCTTGATCTGGGCCTGCTTGGTCGCGTCCTTGTTGACCGAGCAGACGATCTCGTAGGTCACCAGGAGGATCGGGTAGGCCCCGCTCTCCTTGGTGGCGTAGTCGAGCTTGAGGCGCAGGTCGTTGCCCTCACCATCGGCCTTGGCCGCCTCGACGGCCTTGCCCACCGACGCGCCGGTCAGTTCCACGGCGCCGCCGCCGTTGTCGACCTTGGCCACACCGAGGTCGTTGTCCTTGGCGTAGCTCCACTCGACGTAGGTGATGCCACCGTCGGTGGACTTCACGCCCTCGGAGACACCGGAGGACTTCTCCTTGCCCTCACCCTTGCC
>JBDSNZ010000294.1:0-4413 GCA_039915055.1 Ornithinibacter sp. | reverse complement strand
CGAGCGCCCGATCGGCCTGCGGGACTCCATCCCCGTGGGCGCGACACTGTCGATGCGCGCCGGGTCCGCAGCCCAGGTGCTGCTCGCGTGGGAGGAGCCCGACCGCCTCCACCGGGGGCTGCAGGGGTCTGCCTTCACCGCGACGGCACTCTCCGGCGTGCGTCGACGCGGGTGGGCCCAGAGCGTCGGCGAGCGCGAGCCGGGCGTCGCGTCGGTCTCGGCACCGGTGCGCTCACCCTCGGGACGGGTCATCGCCGCCGTCTCCATCTCCGGGCCGATCGAGCGGCTCTCGCGCCAGCCGGGTCGGCTGCACGCAGCCACGGTCATCGCCGGTGCGGGGAAGCTCACCGAGGTCCTTGCCCGTCATGCCGCCCACCAGGAGGACCAGAACAACGCCTGAGCGCGACCGGCCGACCTGGACGACCTCGGCCCCAACGGGGCCCGGGCGTGGACGGTGAGCGAGGGCCCTGACTCGCGGAGACACGGTCAGGGCGCTCGCGGGCCAGGGCGCTCGCGGGTCCGGGCTGCTCAGTGGGGCCTCACACCACCTGTCCGACGGGAGCCGCGACAACGGCATCCTCACCAGCCTCACCCGAGGGCGCGGTGAGCGAGCGCGCCGCAGGGACGAACGCCGCCAGGGCTGCAAGCACACCCACCCCGCCGGCGGCGACACCGTTCGTGCTGCCGGTGACGACGAAGACGATCGCGGCGACCACCGCCCAGATCGGCACGCGACCGGCACGTCGCAGCCCCACGAACAGGACGACCGGGCCGATCACCATCCCCACGATGAACAGCACGATCAGGAGGGCGAGCATCGGGTAGGACTCCGATGCACGGTCCAGCGCGTCCTGCTGGGACCCGGGGGTGCGTGCCAGTCCGTAGAGCGCGTAGGGGGAGTAGAACGCCACGGCATGGCCCACGGAGGCGATCGCTCCGACGCCGACGAGCAGCGCGCCGACCGTCGTGACCCGGGCTCCGCGACCGCGAGCCGTGTCGAGCAGGCCAAGGATGCCGGGAACGAGGCAGAACGCTGCAGCCACGCTCACGAGGCCCCCAAGGGACCACGCGAGGGCGTGGTGGTCGACGGCGTCGGTGATGGCCGTGGTGGACGCAGGGCCAGAGGGTTCGACGATCCGGCGGAGCAGGTCGCCTGTGGTGAAGAGCAGCGCACCGACCACCAGGCCGAGAGCTGCGACGCGTGTGCGAGGTGAGGTATTCATGGGCCAACCCTGCGTCGGGCGAGCACTCCCCCGCGTCGGCCTCGCTGCGGATCCTGCTCCACAGCGCGGATGACACGACTCCCCCTGCGTGACGACCCGCGGACGCGCCCGCAGTTCTAGCATCGGGGTATGGCTCGCCTGGTGTCGCCCAGGGCGCTCGGCCGACTGCCCGTCACCGACGTCGTGCTCGCCGCAGCCCTTGGCGTCCTCGCGGTCGGCGGCCTGGTCACCGGCCAGGTCAGGGAGGTGCCCCTCGCGATCACCATCCCGGTCGCCGCCGCGAGCACGCTGGCGATGGCGGTGCGTACGAGGTTCCCGTTGTCGGTTGCCGGGCTCGTCTCCGCGCTGGCGGTGACACAGACGCTCCTGACCGACGGGGCGTCCACCACCCTCTGGTCGCTCGTGGTGTTCCTCGTCAGCGCCTATACCGTCGCCGCCGAGCGCGACGAGGGTGGCGCCCTCGTCGGGCTCGCTCTCGTCCTCGGCGGACAGTTCCTGTGCGAGTTCCTCGTCGACGGGTCGGGCTATCCGTTCGACACCTTCGTCTTCGGTGGTGTCTGGCTGTTCGGCCGGGGAACCCGGTCATGGCGCAACCAGGCGAAGCACGCCGAGCAGCACCGGGAGGACCTGGCCCGAATCGCCGTCGCGGAGGAGCGCACCCGGATCGCGCGCGAGCTGCACGACGTCGTGGCACACAGCCTCAGCGTCATCGCAGTGCAGGCAGACGCTGCCGAGGCGGCCTTGGCCACGGAACCGAGCCGGGCGGGTCCGCCGATGCGCGCCATCCGGGCGAGTGCCCGCGACGCCCTGGCCGACATGCGTCAGCTGCTGCACCTGCCTCGGAACGAGGAGGACGTCGAAGACCTTGCCCCGGCGCGCGGGCTCAAGGACCTTCCGCAGCTCGTCGCGGGCATGCGCGCCTCCGGCCTGGCGGTTCACGTCGACATCCGGGCGACCGGCGCCCTCTCCTCCGGCATGGAGCTGGCTGCCTACCGGATCGCCCAGGAAGGACTCACCAATGTGCGCAAGCACGCCGGGGATGCCGTCACCCACCTCGTCGTGGCCCGCGATGAGGATGAGCTGCGGATCGAGGTGCACAACGGACCTCCGGCGGCGCCGGCACACGGTGCCACGTCCCGGGAGCCCACAGGTCACGGACTGGTGGGCGTCCGAGAGCGGGTGGACGCGGCCGGAGGGACCGTCGACGCCAGCCCGACCCCCTCCGGCGGTTTCGACCTGGTCGCCCGACTGCCGCTCGGCCCCGTCGACGGGACCAGCCCATGACTGCGCGCCCGATCACCGTCCTCCTCTGCGACGACCAGGAGCTCGTCCGCGACGGTTTCCGGCTGATCTTGGACCTGGTCGAGGACGTTCGGGTGGTCGGCGAGGCCCGCGACGGGCAGGAGTGCCTGCGCCTCACAGCGGAGCTCTCACCCCAGGTTGTGCTGATGGACGTCCGGATGCCGCGGATGGACGGCATCGAGGCCACCCGCCGACTCGTCGCCTCCGGGTCCCCGAGTCGCGTGCTGATGCTCACCACGTTCGACCTCGACGAGCTGGTCTATGCCGCACTGTCGGCCGGAGCCAGCGGCTTCCTCCTCAAGGACGTGCCGCGGGAGCAGCTCGTGGGGGCCGTGCGGATGGTGGCCCGCGGCGACGCGGTGCTCTCTCCCGCCCTGACCCGGCGCCTCGTGGAACGGTTCGTGGCCGCGCCACCTCCGTCAGGCAGCAGGCCGAGCGCCCTCACCGCGCTCAGCGATCGCGAGCTCGAGGTCTTCGCCCTGATGGCAAGGGGTCGCTCGAACGCCGAGATCGCGAGGGCACTGTTCCTGGGCGACGCGACCGTGAAGACTCACGTCGCCCGGATCCTCGGCAAGCTCGGCCTCCGCGACCGGGTTCAGGCCGTCGTGCTCGCCTACGAGATCGGCTACCTGCAGCCCGGGCAGCACGAGCGCTAGCGGTAGGCGTGGCTATGGCCGAAAGCGGTGGGGACACGCCGTTTTGGCGTGAGCAAGCATTGACAGCCGTCGGCGGTTTGCGGCTGGCATGTGTACCCCGTGCGTAAGAGCCAGAGCCTGCTGCACCGACGGGTGAAG
The DNA here is from genome assembly GCA_039915055.1 of Ornithinibacter sp. GTDB lineage: Bacteria > Actinomycetota > Actinomycetes > Actinomycetales > Dermatophilaceae > Fodinibacter. Next base: position 1,094 of record JBDSNZ010000294.1, on the reverse strand, counting down.
CCTGACCAAAGTCTCCGACCGACTCTTCGAGCGCGTAGCCACTGGTTCCTTCGTCGGGGTCGGACCCCGTCGCTGTGACGATGGGAGGAACGCCCAGAGGCCGCGTTCGTCGACGACCCTCCTCCTCAACGCCTCCTGCGACTCCGAACGCGCGACATCCAATGCGGTGCTCGACAAGTACTTCCCGAGCGGCGACGCCAACGCCCCGCTCGGCACCGGGAGGGTCAGGCCTGCCCATGAGGGACGTTGCGCGCGGCGAGCCGATGCTCGACGCGCGCTAGCCCACAGTCAGGTCAGGGCTCCCCGCCCCCACCGGCGAGAAAGCCGGTGTGACCATTGCAGGAGTCGCCTGGCTGCTCGCCGGATGCCTTGATCTGCGCCGGGGTCAGGCCTAGCCCCCCGGTGAGGAACTGGCGAACGTGGCCCCAGTTCTGCACCCGACCGGGCTCGTAGTTCGGGTCGGACGTGTCGAGGAAACGCTCCGGATTCTGGCCCGAGAAGCCACAGATCGAGTTGGCGTGGCCGCGCATGCCGGTTTCGTTGATGTTCCCGGCGCTGCTGTTGCCCTGCGCCTCACCGGCGGACGCAGAGGACATTCCGGCGACAAAGAACGCCCCAGCCGCAGCTGGGACGATGAGCAGGCGGATTATACGCATGACGCTCCTTCGTAGAGGGAACACCGACCCGCCCACCGTAGGGCGGCACAACCGGATACGCCCATAGCTCACCTAGGTCATAGCCATCGCGAACCATCCAGTGCTACCTTGCGCGGTTCGGTGAGGGAACGACGATCGATCCGCGGCAGACATCCCAGGTTCTGGTTGTGTCAGGCGGCGCGGTGGTGGACATGGGCCCAAGCGGTGTCTTCCCCGGGAATGAACCGCAACTGACGACCGACCCACCGACTGGGTCTGCTGCAGTCGTAAACGGCCCAGGCAATGTGGCGGGCGTGTGGAACGCCCTGTCGGTTGCTGACTGCCGCACGGTGGACCCCGGTCGGGAGCTCAGTGTTCTGCGCTGGGTGACGTCCCAGCATCGCACCCGCCCCCTGCACGATCAGCGGCAGACGCGCACGTACGACGGTGCAGCGCAAG
>JBDSNZ010000279.1:0-25443 GCA_039915055.1 Ornithinibacter sp. | reverse complement strand
CCCACGCGAGCAGCACCTGGGCTGCGGACCCGGCGCGCATCGACAGTGTCGCGCCCACGGGGATGGAGTCCCGCAGGCCGATCGGGCGCTCGGCCGCCGAGACGCAGACGCGGTACTCGCCCTGGCGCCGGAAGAGCTGGGCGCTCTCGTTGGTGTGGTCGCGCAGGGCGCCGAGCACCGGCCCGGCAGCCGCCAGTAGGCGGTCCTCCCCGGCGGCGGCAGCGAGCTCGCCGAGCCGTGGGCCGAGGACGAACCGACCCTGCAGGTCGCGGGTCACCAGGCGGTGGTGCTCCAGGGCGACGGCCAGACGGTGGGCTGTCGGCCGTGCCAGGCCGGTGGCGGTCACGAGCTGGGCGAGCGTCGACGGGCCGGCTTCGAGGGCGGACAGGACGATCGCCGCCTTGTCGAGCACTCCGACCCCACTGGTGTTGTCCATGTCTTGATATTAGCGTCTCATTGCCTGAGACGCATCCTCCAGCGAGCCGACCCCGTGCGAATCTCGGACGGAGGCGATGGCGCGCCACGAGGTGCGCCGCGCACCCGAGTCGAGGACCGCCGCCGCAGAGCGGGCGGCGTGGAGGTGGAGCATGGCCACGACACTGGCCGAGAAGGTGTGGGAGTCCCACGTCGTCCGACGCGGTGAGGGGGAGCCAGATCTCCTCTTCATCGACCTGCACCTGCTGCACGAGGTGACGAGCCCGCAGGCCTTCGACGGGCTCCGGCTGGCAGACCGCGGTGTGCGGCGCACCGACCTCACCCTCGCGACCGAGGACCACAACGTCCCGACGACCCCGGGCCCGATCACCGATCCGGTGAGCCGCATCCAGGTCGAGACGCTGCGTCGCAACTGCCAGGAGTTCGGCATCAAGCTCTACCCGATGGGCGATGCCGAGCAGGGGATCGTGCACGTCGTCGGGCCGCAGCTCGGGCTGAGCCAGCCCGGCATGACCATCGTCTGCGGCGACAGCCACACCTCGACCCATGGGGCATTCGGGGCCCTCGCCTTCGGCATCGGGACCTCCGAGGTGGAGCACGTCCTCGCGACCCAGTCGCTGCCCCTCAAGCCCTTCCGCACGATGGCCGTCACCGTCGATGGTGACCTCGCCCCGGGCGTGACGGCCAAGGACATCGTGCTTGCGGTGATCGCCAAGATCGGCACGGGAGGCGGCCAGGGCCATGTCATCGAGTTCCGCGGCAGCGCGATCCGAGCACTGTCGATGGAGTCGCGGATGACGGTGTGCAACATGTCCATCGAAGCGGGTGCGCGGGCGGGCATGGTCGCTCCTGACGAGACCACCTTCGACTACCTCCGAGGGCGTGACCATGCCCCGTCCGGGGCCGAGTGGGATGCCGCGGTCGCCTCATGGAGTGAGCTGCGCACCGACGAGGGCGCCGAGTTCGACACCGAGGTCCTGCTCGACGCGTCGCGCCTCACCCCGTTCGTGACGTGGGGGACCAACCCGGGGCAGGGCTCACCGCTCGGCGAGGCCGTGCCGGATCCCGAGCTGATGCCCGACGACAACGACAAGATCGCAGCACGTCGTGCGCTGGAGTACATGGGGCTCACCGCGGGGACACCGCTGCGAGAGGTGGCGGTGGACACGGTGTTCCTGGGCTCGTGCACCAACGGCCGGATCGAGGACCTGCGAGCGGCAGCCGATGTCGTCAAGGGCAGGAAGGTGGCTGACGGGGTGCGCATGCTCGTCGTGCCGGGCTCTGCACGGGTGCGGCTGCAAGCCGAGAGCGAAGGGCTCCACGAGGTGTTCACCGCGGCCGGTGCCGAGTGGCGTCTCCCCGGGTGCTCGATGTGCCTGGGAATGAACCCTGACCAGCTCGCCCCCGGGGAGCGCAGCGCCTCCACCTCCAACCGCAACTTCGAGGGACGGCAGGGCAAGGGCGGGCGGACCCACCTCGTCAGCCCCCTGGTGGCGGCGGCCACCGCGGTGCGAGGCACGTTGTCCAGCCCCGCCGACCTCGAGAACACCCCGGAGGGGAGCAACTGATGGAAGCCTTCACCACCCACACGGGCACCGGGGTTCCGCTGCGCCGCAGCAACGTCGACACCGACCAGATCATCCCGGCCGTCTACCTCAAGCGGGTCACTCGTACCGGTTTCGAGGACGGGCTCTTCGCCGCCTGGCGCCAGGACGAGACCTTCGTGCTCAACAACCCAGACTTCGCCGGCGGCTCCGTGCTGGTGGCTGGGCCCGACTTCGGCACCGGGTCATCGCGCGAGCACGCCGTGTGGGCCCTGATGAACTATGGCTTCCGTGTGGTCATCTCCTCCCGGTTCGCGGACATCTTCCGAGGCAACAGCGGGAAGCAGGGATTCCTCACGGCCCAGTGCTCTCAGGACGACGTCGAGCTGTTGTGGAAGCTGCTGGAGAACGAGCCGGGGACCTCGGTGACCGTGGATCTGGTCTCGCGCACCGTCACTGCCGGTGAGATCGTCGCGGCGTTCGAGGTCGACGACTACACCCGGTGGCGCCTGCTGGAGGGGCTCGACGACATCAGCCTCACGCTGCGCAACGAAGGTGATATCACGGCATTCGAGCGTGCCCGCCCCTCCTGGAAGCCGACGATCTCCGCCTGAAGTGACATGAGCATCGTTGTGCTGCAGGTGAATACGAGCCTCTTCGGCCCTTTCAGAGCACGCTGAAGAGCCCTTGAGGGCGTGACGGGTGTGACGGATGGGTCTGGATGGACTTCTGGTTCGGTCGAATCCGTTGTGCGGCATGGAAAAACACTCCGCGCGCCTGGTGGACTCACCCCTTCCGCGGGCATAGCGTCGCAGTGAGGCCGGGCACCCGCCGGTCACGACAACCTGCGCCGGGTAAGTCCGTCCCGACGCCATCCCGATGGAGTGGTCGACTGTGAACAAGGCAGATCTCATCAAGGAGCTCGAGAAGAGGCTCGGCAACAAGAAGGCCGCCAACGACGCACTCGAAGCGGTGCTCGACACGATCGTCCGCGAGACGGTTCGAGGCGGCAAGGTCGCGATCACCGGTTTCGGCACGTTCGACCGGGTCGAGCGAGCGGCGCGCACCGGGCGCAACCCCCGCACGGGCACGTCCGTGCGCATCCCCAAGTCGAAGGCGCCGCGCTTCCGCGCCGGCACCTCGTTCAAGTCCTACGTGAAGAAGCCGAGCACGTTGCCCAAGGCTGCTCCGGCCACGGGTCGGGCTGCTGCTGGGACTGCAGTGAAGGCCGCACCCGCGGCTGCATCGGCGAAGAAGGCTCCCGCGAAGGCAGCAGCGGCGAAGGCGGCGCCCGCGAAGAAGGCTCCCGCCAAGAAGGCTCCCGCGAAGGCGGCAGCGGCGAAGGCAGCTCCCGCGAAGGCCGTGTCGGCGAAGAAGGCCCCCGCGAAGAAGGCCCCCGCGAAGGCGGCGCCGGCCAAGGCGGCGCCGGCGAAGAAGGCCCTTGCGAAGAAGGCTCCTGCGAAGGCGGTGGCTGCGAAGAAGGCTCCTGCGAAGGCGGTGGCTGCGAAGAAGGCTCCCGCAAAGGTCGCGGCCAAGAAGGCCCCGGCCAAGAAGTCGGCGGGTCGCTGAGCTGCACATCACCGGTCCGGTGGGGGTGGCGCGTCTCGCGTCGCCCCCACCGGAGGGTTGTGTTTGGCTGTACCCATGACGTCCACGTTGATCGTCGACGGTGGCGCGCCGCTCGTCGGTGACGTCGAGGTCCGGGGCGCCAAGAACCTCGTGTCGAAGGCGATGGTCGCGGTCCTCCTGGCAGAGGAGCCGTGCCGGCTTCGCGGAGTGCCCGAGATCTCCGACGTGCGGGTGGTCAGTGGCCTGCTCGAGCTCCACGGAGTCCTCATCGACTCCACCGACCGCGACGGGGAGCTGGTGCTCGACCCGCGAAGGCTGGAGCAGGCGCAGGTCGCCGAGGTCGACGCCCATGCCGGCACCTCGCGGGTGCCCGTGCTCTTCTGCGGGCCGCTGCTGCACCGGCTCGGTGAGGCGTTCATCCCTGACCCGGGCGGTTGCAGCATCGGCGAGCGCCCGATCGACTTCCACCTGGAGGTGCTCGAGGCATTCGGGGCTCGCGTGGAGCACCGACGCGACGGGCTCCGGCTCACCGCGCCCCATCGCTTGCGGGCTGCCGACATCGACCTGCCGTATCCCAGCGTCGGGGCAACCGAGCAGGTCCTGCTGACCGCGGTGCGCGCAGAGGGCACCACGACCCTGCGCGGTGCCGCCATCGAGCCCGAGATCATGGACCTGATCGCCATCCTCCAGAAGATGGGGGCCGTGATCTCGGTGCAGACCGACCGGGTCATCCGCATCGAGGGGGTCGACCGGCTCGGGGGTTTCGACCACCTGGCGCTGCCCGACCGGATCGAGGCCGGGTCCTGGGCCTGCGCGGCGCTGGCCACCCGGGGTGACATCTATGTGCGGGGGGCCCAGCAGCTCCCGATGATGACCTTCCTCAACGTCTTCCGCAGGATCGGTGGGGCCTTCGAGGTCGATGACGACGGCATCCGTTTCTGGCACCCCGGCGGACCCCTGACGTCGATCGCCCTCGAGACCGATGTGCACCCGGGCTTCATGACCGACTGGCAACAGCCGCTCGTCGTCGCCCTGGCTCAGACGGAGGGGCTCTCGATCGTCCATGAGACGGTCTACGAGAACCGGCTGGGGTTCACGGATGCGCTGCGGGACATGGGAGCCCGGATCCAGACGTATCGGGAGTGCCTCGGAGGCTCACCGTGCCGCTTCGGAAGGGCGAACTTTCGTCACTCTGCCGTCATCTCGGGCCCCACGCCGCTACGGCCGGCAGAGATCACGGTGCCCGACCTGCGTGGGGGCTTCAGCTATCTCATCGCGGCGCTGGCGGCGGAAGGTCGGTCGACCGTCCACGGCATCGACATCATCTACCGGGGCTACGAGCGATTCTCCGAAAAGCTTGATGCGCTGGGCGCGGTCCACAAGATCGACTGACCCGAGCAGCGGGCCGGGTCGCCGCCGAGGTCAGGCGATGGACTCGCCGGGGCCGATCCCCACGATCCAGACGCGCACAGCCCGCTGCCCCTCCTCATCGAGCTCGATGCTCACCCGCTGGCCGACGCGCAGGTGGCGTAGGCCAGCCGAGACCGCCGACTCCGGCGGCAGCGCCACCTCCACCCCGTCATCGAGCAGTGCCGAGCCGGAACCGTCCTCGGCCATCGAGTGGATCGTCGCCTGCATGCCCGGCAGGGTAGCGCGGGTCAGCGCCTTCGCGGTGTGCTGGCCGACACCCAGTCGCACCGCAGCCGCGAGCGAGGCGGCGTCATCGACGTCGCGCAGGAGGCCCGGGAGGTCGAGGTCGAGGCGCTGGTGGCCGAGATGCTCATGAGCCGCGGCACTGTTCGGACCGAATGCCGTTCGGGCGCCGGGTCCGCCCGGCAGGGTCAGCAGAGCGGTCCCGTCACGGTCCGCGTCCGCGATGACCGTGGGACCCAGCAGCTCGGTCGCGGCAAGGGCGATCCGCACCTCCTCCGGTCGCAGGGCGGGGTGATCGGCCAGCACCACAGCGACTCGTCCGGTGTGGGCCGCAGCGGCACCCGCCGCGACGGCCGAGTCAAGCCCCTGCCCGAGGTCCTGGACACAGTGCTGCCCGGCATCTCGCACCCACCGACGGACGGCGGCATCTGCGGTGACCACCAGCAGCACGGCGCCCGGGGCCCCCGCAACCAGGGCAGCCACCGTGTCGCGGGCGAAGGCCTCGGCCAGGGACGCCCGCGTCGCCCGCGGCACCTGCAGTCGGCTCTTGGACAGCGGCCCGCCCCGCACCGGCACGACGAGGTGCCAGCCGACCCCGGGTGCGCTCACGGCACCCATCGTCCACCACCGCCGTGGCACGCTCGACATCGACCCGGCGGCAGACCACAATGCCAAGACCCCACTCCTCGGAAGGCTGCGCGTGAGCACCCCCTCGGACCATTCACGGCCCCTCGCCTACCGATTCGTCATCACGATCCTCAGGCCCCTGCTCGTGCTGTTGACCAAGCGGGACTGGGCCGGAGAGCAGAACCTTCCTGAGGGCGGCTACGTCGCCGTGACCAACCACTACTCCTACCTCGAGCCCTTCGTGTTCGGTCTCTTCCTCGTCGACCACGGCCACACCCCGCACTACCTCGGGAAGATCGAGGTGTTCAAGAACCCCGTGATCGGAGCCATCCTTCGTGCCGCGGAGCAGATCCCCGTGCACCGGGAGTCCGGGCAGGCGATCGACGCCTACCGTTCGGCGGTCGAGGCGGTTCGGGGCGGGCGCTGCGTGGCCATCTACCCCGAGGGCACCCTGACCCGGGACCCTGACCTGTGGCCCATGCGCGGCAAGACCGGCGCGGCACGGGTGGCGCTCGAGACGGGGTGCCCGGTCATCCCGATCACCACGTGGGGTGCGGCGGACATCCTTGCGCCCTATGGACACCGGCTGCACCTGTTTCCGCGCAAGACGATGATCGTGCGGGCCGGACCACCGGTCGACCTCGAGGACCTCCAGGGCGTCGAGGCCACTCCGGAGGTGCTGATCGAGGCGACAGCCCGGATCATGGCAGCCCTCACCGCTCAGCTCGAGGAGATCCGCGGCGAGCGCGCACCGGCCACCCGCTTCGACCCGACCGAACACGGCATCACCTCCACCGGCAAACCCAAACCTCTCAAGGAGGCCTCATGACGACGGCAGCGGTCTATGGAACGGGAAGCTGGGGCACGGCATTCGCCGCAGTCCTTGCGGATGCCGGAACCGACGTCACGATGTGGGGCAGGCGCCAGGAGGTCGTCGACCAGATCAACGGGGGCGTCAACCAGGACTACCTGCCCGAGCTGCGGCTGCCCGAGCGGATCCGCGCCACGAGCGACCCGTTCGAGGCCTCCGCCGGCGCCGACATCGTGGTGCTGGCGGTGCCCTCCCAGACGCTGCGCGCCAACCTCACGACGTGGGGCGGCGCGCTGCCGCAGTCGGCGGCCGTGGTGTCGCTGATGAAGGGGGTCGAGCTCGGCACCACGAAGCGGATGTCCGAAGTCATCTCCGAGGTGGGACGGGTCGAGCAGGAACGGATCGTCGTGGTGTCCGGGCCCAACCTCGCGCGGGAGATCGCCGCCAAGCAGCCCGCGGCATCCGTGGTTGCTGCCGGGAGCGAGGCGATGGCCGAGCGGGTCGCGGCCGCGTGTGCCGCCCCCTACTTCCGTCCCTACACCGGCACCGACGTCGTCGGCACCGAGATTGCCGGGGCCGTGAAGAACGTCATCGCCCTCGCGGTGGGCATGGCCGAGGGGCTCGGCATGGGTGACAACTCCAAGGCGTCGATCATCACGCGCGGCCTGGCCGAGACGATGCGCCTGGGCCTGGCGCTCGGGGGTGAGGTCACGACGTTCTCGGGGCTGGCAGGCGTGGGGGACCTCATCGCCACGTGCATGTCACCGCTCTCGCGCAACCACTCCTTCGGGGTGCGCCTCGGGCAGGGCATGGCGGTCGAGGAGGTCATCGCGGTCACCAAGCAGACCGCGGAGGGGGTCAAGTCGTGCACCTCGATCCTTGACCTGGCCCGTCAGCACGACGTCGACGTGCCGATCATCGAGCAGGTCGACGCGATGATCCGGCACGGGCGCACGGCCCAGGAGGTCGTTGCCAACCTGCTCTCGCGCCCCCGCAAGGCCGAGACGGACTGACCGACTCACTCTCGACTTCTTGCGCGTCAGCCACGCCGGGGCCCGCGGATGCGGGCCTCGGGCGTGGCTGACGCGCAAGAAGTCGAGAAGGAGAGGGGCGAGAGGGGTGAGAGGGGTGAGAGGGGCGAGAGGGGTGAGAGGGGCGAGAGGGGCGAGAGGGGCGAGAGGGGCGAGAGGGGCGAGAGGGGCGAGGGGAGGTCGGCGTCAGGCGTGGTCGAGGGCCTGGGCGAGGTCGCGCCAGAGGTCCTCGACGTCCTCGATGCCGACCGAGAGCCGGAGCAGTTCCACCGGGACGGCCTGCGGCTCGCCTGGCTGGCGACGACGCCGTTCGACCTGGCTCTCCACCCCGCCCAGGCTCGTGGAGTGCACCCAGATGCGGGTGGCCGCCGCAACGCGCTCGGCCCCCTCGGCGCCGCCGACGACCTCGATCGAGACCATGGCGCCCATTCCGGGGTAGCGCACACGCTGCACCGAGCGGTGGTCGGCGAGGCGCGACGCGAGCTCCACGGCATTCGCTGCAGCCCGCTCCACCCGTAGGTGCAGGGTGCGCAGGCCGCGCAGCGCGAGCCATGTCTCGACCGGGCCGGCGATGGCGCCGTGCAGCTGGCGGTGGCGCCGCAGCCTCTCGTGCAGGGCGCGCCCGGCATCGGAGGGAGCGGTCACGGTGGCGCCGAGGAGGAGGTCGCTGTGACCGGAGAGATACTTCGTCACCGAGTGCACGACGACGTCGGCGCCGAGCTCCAGGGGCCGCTGCAGCAGTGGCGTCGCGAAGGTGTTGTCGACCACGGTGAGCACCCCGCGCTCGCGGGCGGCGCCGATCAGGGTCGGCAGGTCGGCCACCTCGAGCAGCGGGTTGGTGGGGGACTCGAGCCAGAGCAGGTCTGCCCCGTCGAGCGCCGCGACCACTGCCGCCGCGTCGGTCACCTCCACGAACCGCACGCTGGCGCCGCCGGCCTCGACGCGGTCGGCGAGGGTGACCATGACGCCGTTGTAAGCGGCTGATGGAGCGACGACGACCCCACCGTGGGGCAGCAGGGAGAGCGCGGCCGAGACGGCGGCCATCCCCGATGCGAAGACGAGCGCCGAGCCGCCCTCGAGCTCTCCGAGGGCGCTCTCGAACGCTGACCACGTCGGGTTGCCCGACCGCGCATAGTTGACGTCGCCGTCTGCGTGATAGGTCGAGGTGAGCACCAGCGGTGCGCCGACCTGCGCTCCGGGTGCCGCCGGCTCACGGCCCACGGTGACGATGCGCGTGGCAGCGGCCAGGGGGGAATCGCGCTCCTCGGGGGCAGCGGGGGCAGCGGGCGCCGGGGCGGCGGTGCCGCCGGGAGCACCGTTGGGGGAGTCGGTCGCGCTGTGGGTCACGCTCGTCAGGGTATGCCGTCCGTGCGCCGGTCCCGCGTGCCTGTCCGGCGCTCGTCGCCGGATAGAGTCGTTCGCGATGAACGACTTAACGCCTGAGCGCAGGATCCGCATCGCCCTCGTCTTCGGCGGCCGGTCCTCGGAGCACGCGGTCTCGTGTGCCACCGCGGCCAGCGTCCTGGAGGCCCTGGACCGCGAGCGCTATGACGTGGTGACGGTGGGGATCGCCAAGGACGGCCACTGGGTCCTCGCGCCGGACGACTCCGACCGGCTGCGACTCGCTGCCGGGCACGTGCCGGAGGTCGACACCGACGCCGCGAGCGTCATCGTCCCCACGAGCGCCACCGATCGCACCCTCGTTGTCCACGAGGAGGGCCGGCCACCGAGGACCCTCGGCGAGGTCGACCTCGTCTTCCCCCTGCTGCACGGGCCGTTCGGGGAGGACGGAACCATCCAAGGTCTGTTGGACCTCGCCGACGTGCGCTACGTCGGCTCGGGGGTGACGGCATCCGCGGTGATGATGGACAAGCACATGATGAAGGTGGTCCTCGCGGCCGCCGGCCTGCCCGTCGGTCCCTACGTCGTCATCACCGACAAGCAGTGGCAGCGCGACCCCGCGGCGGCGATGGATGCCGTTCACGGGCTGTCGTGGCCGGTCTTCGTCAAACCTGCTCGCGCGGGGTCGAGCATGGGCATCACGAAGGTCACCGAGCCGGACGCGTTACGCACTGCGATCGAGGCGGCCCGTGAGCACGACCCGAAGGTCGTCGTCGAGGCCGCGATCCTCGGCCGGGAGATCGAGTGCGGGGTGCTGGAGGGTCGAGGCACCGAGGCGGCGCGTGCGAGCGTGCTGGGGGAGTGCATCGTGCTCGCCAACCACGACTTCTACGACTTCGAGGCCAAGTACCTCCAGGCGGCCGACGTGCGCCTGGAGGCACCTGCCGACGTCGCTGCGGAGACGGCGGTGCGGATCCGAGCGATGGCCGTGGAGGCGTTCGACGCGGCCGGCTGCGAGGGCCTGGCACGGGTCGACTTCTTCCTCACCGACGACGGCACCGTGCTCGTCAACGAGGTCAACACGATGCCGGGGTTCACCCCGAGCTCGATGTATCCGCGGATGTGGGCGGCGACCGGAGTGGCATACCCCGAGCTCATCGACGAGCTCGTCGCGCTCGCACTCGAACGACGAACCGGGCTGCGCTGAACGGGTTTTCGAGCTCTCAAGGTTGAGGCGCGCGTGCCCGACGGCACCCGGGCCCGGCGGCGGCTCCAGCAGTGCGCACAGCCTGATGTGAGAAGGTGCAGACGTGAATCTTCCTCGCTCTGACGTCGACCCCGATGGCCTGCTCGAGTATTCGGTCGTGTTCACCGACCGGTCGCTGAACCACATGTCGAAGCGCTTCGTCGGCGTGATGAACGACGTCATCGACGTCCTGTCCACGACCTACGGCGCCGCGACCGTCGCGATCGTTCCGGGCGGCGGGACCTACGCGATGGAGGCCGTGGCCCGGCAGCTGGCGACGGATCGGCGTTGCCTCGTCGTGCGCAACGGCCTGTTCTCCTACCGGTGGTCCCAGATCCTCGATGCGGGCTCTGTCGCCCGTGAGACGACGGTCTGCACGGCGCGCCCCGTGTCGGGCGAGCGACACGCCCCGTGGGTGCCCGCACCGGTCGCCGAGGTGGTCCGGGCCATCGAGCAGGCCCGTGCCCAGGTCGTGTTCGCGGCACACGTGGAGACGTCAGCAGGCGTCGTGCTTCCCGACGACTACATCCGAACCATCGCCGCCGCGACGCACGCAGCCGGTGGCCTCTTCGTGCTGGACTGCATCGCGTCCGGGGCGCTCTGGGTGGACATGCCCGACCTCGGCGTCGACGTGTTGCTCAGTGCACCGCAGAAGGGCTGGAGCGGCTCGCCGTGCGCGGGCTACGTGATGCTCAGCGAGGGCGCCCGAGCAGCGGTCATGTCGAGCACCTCGACCAGCTTCGCCGTCGACCTGCAGAAGTGGTTGACGATCACCGAGGCCTACACCGAGGGCAGGACCCCCTACCACGTCACGATGCCCACCGACGCGCTCGCTCGGAACGCCGCCATGATGCTGCGCACCCGTGACGCCGGCCTGGGCGAGCTGCGGGCGGCCCAGATCTCCCTCGGCACCGGGGTCCGAGCCCTGCTCGCCGGCCTCGGCTACCCCTCCGTCGCGGCCGACGGATTCGCCGCGCCCAGCGTCGTCGTCGCCTACACCGACGACCCCGACATCCGCAGCGGCGCGACCTTCAAGCAGCACGGCATCCAGATTGCCGCCGGGGTCCCACTGATGTGTGGTGAACCCGAGGACTTCTCCACCTTCCGCGTGGGGCTCTTCGGTCTCGACAAGCTCACCGACGTCGACGGCACCCTGGAACGGCTTGAAGCCCATCTCGGGTCCTGAGAGTCTTTTGGAGGCGGATGTCGAAGACGCGGCGAGCCGTTCGACGTACGTGCGAGAAGCACCTCCCCAGCAACCAGTAGGAGTGATCAGGATGCCGCGATTCATGGGATTCGTGAGGATGGAAGAGGGCGTGGGCACCCCGCCGCAGGCGCTCTTCGACGCGATGGACGCCCACATCGCAGAACGGGCGGCCAGGGGTGTGTTCCTCGATGGCGGAGGCCTGTACGGCACGGAGGACGCGGTGAGCTACGTGGTCCGCAATGGCGAGGTCAGCCGGCACGACGGGCCGTATGCCGAGGCGAAGGAGGTCGTCGGTGGCTGGTCGATCATGCAGTACGACACCCGGGAGGAGGCCGTTGCCGATCTGCAGGAGTTCGCCGAACTCCATGCTCGCCACTGGCCCGAGGTCACCGTGATCTCGACCCTCCGCCAGATCTCCTCGGGCCCCGAGGCGTCGGGCGACTGAACGGCGATCACTACGCTGGCCCCGTGTCGGCGCACACCAGCAGGGATGACCCGCACGAGGCCATCGTCCTCGCGTGGCGAGCCGAGTCGGCCCGCCTGGTCGGCGCGCTGACCCGGATGACCCGTGATGTGGGCCTGGCGGAGGATCTCGCGCAGGACGCACTCGTGGCCGCGCTGGAGCAGTGGCCCGCCGACGGCGTGCCGGAGAACCCCGTCGCCTGGCTCATGACCACGGCGAAGAGACGCGGCATCGACCACTTCCGGCGTGCCGACACCCTTCGCCGCAAGATCGCGCAGCTTGAGCACGCTGGGGGCGAGGTGGAGCAGGTGCCCGACCTCGACGCGCAGGTCGACCACATCGAGGACGACGTCCTGCGGCTCATCTTCTTGACCTGCCACCCGTCCCTGACGCCGGAGTCGCGGGCCGCGCTCACGCTGCGTCTGGTCGGCGGGCTGACCACCGCCGAGATCGCCAGGGCGGTGCTGGCCACTGAACCCACCGTGGGCCAGCGCATCTCTCGAGCGAAGAAGACACTCGTCGAGGCGCGCGCCGACTTCGAGCTGCCCACGGGGCCCGAGCGGGTCAGTCGCCTCGACGACGTCATGTCCGTGATCTACCTCATCTTCAACGAGGGCTACACCGCCACCGCTGGTCCGAGCTGGATGCGCCCCGACCTGGCGAACGAGGCGATTCGGCTCGCGCGGATGCTGGCTGCGCTGGCTCCCGGTGAGATCGAGGTGCTCGGCCTGCAAGCTCTGGTGGAGATCCAGGGCTCGCGGATGGGCGCTCGGCTCGACGAGCACGGGTCTCCGGTCCTGCTGGAGGCGCAGGACCGGACGCGGTGGGACGAGGGGCTGATCCGCAGTGGGATGGCCGCTCTTCAGCATGCCCAGCTGCTCGCCGCGGGAGGGATGCCGGTGGGGACGTACTTCCTGCAGGCGTCGATCGCCGCGCAGCACGCGCGCGCGAAGCGTGCGGAGGACACCAACTGGGTCCGGATCGCCACCCTCTACGACGTCCTCTCCACCGCTGCACCCGGGCCGGTCGTGGAGGTGAACCGGGCGGTCGCGCACGGTCGAGCCTTCGGTCCCGCCGCGGGTCTGGAGGTGCTGGAGAGGCTGGACGAGGCTGCGCTCGGGGACTCGGCGCTGGTGCCGAGCGTGCGAGGAGACCTCCTGGAGCGGGCTGGGTTTCACGCGCGCGCCGCCGAGGTGTTCCTCGAGGCCTCGGCGCGCGCGAAGAACGACGGCGAGCGAGCGGTCCTGCGCCGCCGGGCCGACGTGAACGTGAGGGTCGCCTCGACGTCGAGGTGAGCAGGACGGGTGCCGGGGGTCCGCCACGATGACCGACAGCGCGAAGGGCGTGTTCGTCGATGTCCTCAGGTACCCGCTACCCGGCCCACAGGCGTGCGACAGGGAGCGCCAGGAACCTCATGGGACGAGCGGCGCTCCCGCCGCCACCGACCAAGGAGACACACCATGGGACGCAAGACCCTCGGCCTCGCCGCCACCTCCCTCGCCGCCGTAGGAGCCTTTGCCCTGGCCGGCGCGGCCATCGCCAAAGCTGCCGACGACTCGACTGCGGCAGCCGGGCCCTCCGCCGCCGCCTCCGCCTCGCCGGGTGATCGCTCCGCCGGTCCGGGTTGCGGTTCCCAGGACGCTGCTGTCACCGGTTCCGAGGCGGACAAGGTCATCGCTGCCGTCAAGGCCAAGGACTCCTCTGCGGCGATCACCACCGTCCGCAAGGACCCCGACGGGTCCTATGACGCCCGGGGCACCAAGGGTGGCAAACCCGTCTTCTACGACGTCAGCACCGACCTGAAGACCATCACCGAGAGCGCCGGCCGCCCCGGTGGTCCCCGTGGGGCATCGAGCGGCGGCACGATGAGCGGCCGTCCCTCCGAGGCCGACGCGTCGAACACCTCCTTCGCGATCTGACCCGTCGCACCCCGGGCGGCGCCGACTCCCACGGGAGGCCGGCGCCGCTGAGGGCGGGTCCCTCGTCGACAGGGAGCCGCGGGCGTGGCCCAGGGCGATCATGACCCAGCCGGCGGAGCCTGACGCGATCCCCTCACCGGCCCCGACGCCGGTGCTGGACCTGGACCTGGACTTTCGCGCCTGTGCAACGTCGTGGCTCAGCCAGAGCATCTGGTGATGGGCGGGGGAGAGGGCCCGTGCAGCTACCCGGTGGCCATCTTGGCGTTCAGCTTGGTCAGCATCGTGACGTTGCGACTGGTGCTGCTCGTCGGGCCCAGGATCTTCTCCCAGTCGCGCTTGACGAGGCGAGAGTCGGTGGACTTGCCGCTCATTCGCCAGTGAACGTTTGGCCCTTGGACGATCAGGGTGTCGACGTCGTTGGTCAGCCCTTCGAGGCGCTTGGCGTCCGTTGTCCCTGGTGCCTTCTTCAGGAACGTCACGAAATGGGTGTCGCCCGCCGCGACCGTGAAGGGCGTGGCATCAAGGATGCCCATCACCTCCTTCGCCGTCCGGACGAATGTCGTGCACTCGAAGCCGAACTCGTCCTCGAGTGCCTCTTGGATCGCCCCTTCGACCGAGGCTCGTGGCCCGGTCGTGTCGAACACGACGTTCCCGCTGTTGACATAGGTCCACACGTCGGCGTAGCCGAGGCCCTCACACACTGATAGCAGGCGGCTCATGGGCACTCGTCGGCGCCCGACATTGACCGCTCGGAGAAAGCCGACCCGGACCGTCATGGGGCAACTCTATGGGCCCGGCCATGCATGAGCGGTGCACCAGGAAGAACCGCCGGTGGACGGCGATCTTCACCCGCATTCTGCGAGGGCTCGACCTCGCTGCCGTCGTCACGGCGGGCGTGGGCGTCGCCCAGGGAACTCAGCGGCAGAGCAGGCCGTTGCGCGGCAGCGCCTTCGCCGCGGCACTGAACGCCGGCAGGAGCAACGGTTCGGGGGAGTAGGTGGCGGGAACCAGCACCTCGATCGCCGGTTCGGTCCCGAAGGTCGTGAACCGGATGCCGTCGCTCAACGACTCCGGGATCCACCCCACCCCGTCGACCTCGACGCACTCGACGTCGGTCGGGCCCGGCGCTCCGACGCCGCAGCGAGCGACCACGGCCGGGTCACCCCATGCCGCTACGGAACGGGAGTCGGGCGTCGTGTCTCGGCGCGGCATCCCGGAGACCTCAGGTGGCCACGCAGCGGCGGCGGCCATGCACCCCGCCGACCCACCGGCACCGGGCACCGCCACGCCGACCGCGCTCGAGCAGCCGGAGAGCACGACGAGGGCGGCACCGCAGAGCGCTGCCGCCCTCGCGCGGGTCGTGCAGGTGCTCAGACGTGGACCACGGTGCAGGTGAGGGTGCGGGTGATGCCCTCGACGTCCTGGATCTTGGCGATGACGAGCTTGCCGAGCTCGTCGACGGAGCTCGCCTCGACCCGGGCGATGACGTCGTAGGGGCCGGTGACGTCCTCGGCGAGCACGACGCCCTCGAGCGCGGCGATGGCCTCGGCGACGGACGCGGCCCGTCCGACGTCGGTCTGGACCAGGATGTAGGCCTGTACCACTGGGGTGCCACCTCTTCGTGTCAGGGACGGGACCGGGAGCCGGCCCCTGCGATCGGTGAGCCCGTCGCGACGGGCGCGTCCCAGACGCTACCGTGCCGATGGCCCCACGTCATGGCCGGGAGGGTGTTGATCACGATGGAGCGTCTGCGCGACGTCAGCGAGGCGGAGCTGCTACGACGGCTCACGCCGGTCTATGCCGCCGCTGAAGCTGCCGGGAACTTGGTGGGGGTGGGGCCCGGGGACGACGCCGCGGTGCTCACGGCGCGCTCCGGTGCGGTCGTGGCCAGCGTCGACACGATGGTCCGTGGCTCGGACTGGCGCGACGACTGGTCCAGCGGCCATGACGTCGGCGCCAAGGTGGCCGCTCAGAACCTCGCCGACATCGCCGCGATGGGAGCGGTGCCCACCGGCCTGCTCGTCTCCCTCGCCGCGGATCCCGACACGACCGTGGAGTGGGTGCTCGACCTCGCTCGCGGGATCGCCACCCTGGCCGCCGCTTCAGGTGCGTCGGTGATCGGAGGGGACCTCTCCTCGGCGCCAGCCGGTGTCGTGGTCGTGTCCGTGACCGCGCTCGGTGACCTCCAGGGCCGGATGCCGGTGCTCCGCTCGGGGGCCCGGATCGGCGACACGGTCGCGGTCTGCGGCTCGCTGGGACGATCCGGTGGGGGGCTCTGTCTCTATCTGGCGGGTCGTTCCGGCGAAGCGGGTGCGGAAGCCGTCGCCCTGATGGCGGACCACCGGGCCCCACGACCCCCGTGGGAATCGGGTCCGACTGCCGGTCAGGCCGGTGCGCACGCGATGATCGACGTCTCCGACGGTCTGGTGATCGACGCGGGGCGGATCGCGACGGCGAGCGGGGTGGGCATCGACCTGGACGGCGAGGTGCTGCGCGAGCGCTTCGCGGCCGGGGCGCTCACTGCTGCGCTCGGGGCGGAGGAAGCACTCGTCCAGGTGCTCTCCGGCGGCGAGGAGCACTCGCTGGTGGCCTGCTTCGAGCCCGAGGTCGACCTGGGCTCGCTGCCCGGTGAGCCGTGGCAGGTCATCGGTCGCGTCGTGCCCGGGCCGGACGGGGTCGACGAGCCAGACGGGGACGCGGCGGCTCGGGTCACCGTCGACAAGGTCGTGCCCTCGGTCCGCGGCTGGGACCACTTCGCCGGCTGACCGGCATCCGATCTCCCCCACGGGGAGGTGGCAGGGAGGGACGCGGAACGGGCGGCCCCCTGCATGGGGAGCCGCCCGTTCACGATGCGTTCAGGGGTTCAGCGCTTGACCTTGCCGGCCTTGAGGCAGGAGGTGCAGACGTTGAGACGCTTCGGGGTCACACCCGCGTCGCCGACGAGAGCCTTGACACGCTGGATGTTGGGGTTCCAGCGACGCTTCGTGCGGCGGTGCGAGTGAGAGATGCTGTGCCCGAAACCGGGTCCCTTGCCGCAGACATCGCAGTTGGCAGCCACGGGTGATCTCCTACAGTCGTGAAAAAGGTGGTCAGGGGCGGTGCGAACCTGCGCACGCGCAACCGGGCAAGAGTAGCCGAGCCCGGCCCGCCGCACCAAAACGCCTCACGTGGGGTGGCAGTGCAGGCCGATAGCCTAAGCCCGTGCCCGAGACGTTCACTGCTGCCGATGCCCGCCACTGGGCGGTGCTCACCCGGGCGGCGCTCGCCACCCGACGCCGGGAGATCGACGCCCTCAACGTCTTCCCCGTGCCCGACGGCGACACCGGCACCAATCTCTACCTCACCTTCGACACCGCCATCGACGACATCGCCGGGGTCCACGAGCGGGCGGGGGTCACCGGCGGGGCGACCCTGCAGCAGGAGTGCGTGGCGCTGCGGCGCGCGATGCTGCTGTCCGCGAGGGGCAACTCCGGGGTGATCATGAGCCAGCTGGTCGGCGGTCTGTGCGGGGCGGTGATCGACGCGGGTGTCGAGAGCGTGGATGCCGGGCTGCTGGCTGAGGCGTTTGCGAGCGGAGCCCGAGCGGCCAGGGCCTGTGTGCAGCACCCCCAGGAGGGGACGATCCTCACCGTTGCGGACGACGCGGCGCGGGCGGCCCAGGAGTCGGCCGCGGCAGGTGGGTCCCTGGAGGAGGTCTGTGACGCGACGGTCGCTGCGGCCCGCGAGTCGCTGGCACGCACCCCGGACCTCCTGCCCGTGCTCGCGCGAGCAGGTGTGGTCGATGCGGGTGGCGCCGGCTGCCTGCTGATGCTGGAGTCGTTGCACCGGGTGGTGACGGGCTCCTGGAGCCCCACCGACGAGGGGCTGCTCTCGGCCGAGCTCGCGCCCACTCGGCGTGCGGAGTGGCACACCCAGCCCGGCGACGTGGGCGATGAGAACAGCCGCTCGGGTGGGGGCGACGTCGGCCACCCGGGCCGCTCGGTGGACCCCCTCGACATCGCCTCCGACAGCACGGCGGACGGGCCTGCCTACGAGGTGATGTTCCTGCTCTCCGAGTCCTCGGCGGAGGCGGTCGCCACGTTGACCACCACTCTCGACGGGCTGGGCGACTCCCTACTCGTGGTGGGCGGCCCCGACCTGTGGAACGTGCACGTGCACGTCGACGACCCCGGTGCCGCCGTCGAGGCCGGTGTCGTCGCGGGGCGTCCCGAGCGCATCCGGATCAGCCACTTCGCCAGCCAGGCGAGCACCGCGCACGCGTCGAGCCCGGCCCCCGTCGGGGTCGTGGCGTGCGCGGCCGGCCCCGGGGTCGCGGCCCTGATGGAGGCCGTCGGGGCGGTGGTCGTGTCGTCCGGTCCAGGGCGACGGGCGTCCGCCGGGCAGCTTCTCGACGCGGTGCGGCGAGCCGGCGCCGACTCCGTGGTCATCATCCCCGGCGACCCCGACACCTTCATGGCCGCCGAGGTCGCGGTGCAGGCGGCAGCGGGTGAGGGGCTCGAAGCACACGTGCTCCCCGCCCGCACGACCGTGCAGTCCCTCGCCGCACTCGCGGTCCTGGACCCCAGCCGCTCGCTGCGCGACAACCTCCTGTCGATGACGAGTGCCGCCGTCTCCACCCGCCACGGCGCCGTCACGGTCGCGTCCAAGCGGGCGCTGACCTGGGCCGGGGTCTGCGAGCCCGGGGACGTGCTGGGCATCGTCGACGGAGACGTCGCGTTCCTGGAGCACGACCTCGACGCAGCAACGAGCGAGGTGCTCGGCCGGTTGCTGTCCTCGGGAGGAGAGCTCGTCACCCTCGTCGTCGGGTCGGATGCCGGTGCCGAGCTCGCCGAGCGGGCTCGCGCCACCCTGCACCGCGACCGCCCCGAGGTGGAGGTCGCCATCATCGACGGGGGGCAACCCGTCTACCCCCTCCTCATCGGGGTGGAGTGAGTGGCGAGCGAGTCGAGCAAGCTGGCACCCATCATCGCCACGGCAGCGACGCCGTTCGCGAAGACCCGCGACATCCACACGGTCGGCGACCTGCTCGCCTTCTGGCCGCGGCGCTACCGCAGCCGAGAGAGCGACCTCGGTGCGGTCACGGTGGGGGAGTTCCTCGTCGGCGTCGCGGAGGTGAAGTCGGCCGTGACGCGCCAGATGCGCC
This sequence comes from Ornithinibacter sp., assembly GCA_039915055.1. Lineage (GTDB taxonomy): Bacteria > Actinomycetota > Actinomycetes > Actinomycetales > Dermatophilaceae > Fodinibacter. The sequence goes on along the minus strand of JBDSNZ010000279.1, from coordinate 6,454 downwards.
AGCGCAAGGGAAAGATGCTCAACGTCGTCATCACCGACGGCACGCACGAACTCGACGTCACCTTCTTCAAGGCCTGGGGCCACGAGCAGGCGCTCAAGCCGGGGTCCCGAGGGATCTTCGCGGGGGTCGTGGGCACCTACGACGGGCGCCACCAGCTGACCCACCCCGGCTACACGATGCTGGACGACTTCGACGCAGGGGACCGCAAGGACCTGATCCCCATCTACCGGTCGGTCGGCAAGCTGCACACCTGGACCGTGACCGAGAGCGTGCGCCGGGTGCTCGACGTGCTCGAGGAGGTGCCCGACGCGCTGCCGGAGGACGTGCGCACCCGCAGGCGGCTCGTGTCCCGCACGGCAGCGCTGCGCGGCATCCACACCCCCGCCTCGTGGACAGAGGTCGAGGCCGCCCGGCGCCGGCTGCGCTTCGAGGAGGCCTTCGTGCTGCAGTGCGTCCTCGCCCAGCGGCGCCGAGCGGCATCTGCGCAGTCGACCACGGCCCGGGTGGCCCGACCCGGGGGACTCCTCGAGGCGTTCGACGCCCGGCTCCCCTTCGAGCTCACGGCCGGCCAGCGGGAGGTGGGCGCGACCGTCGCAGCCGAGATGGGTGCAGTCACCCCGATGCACCGACTGCTCCAGGGCGAGGTCGGGTCGGGCAAGACCGTCGTCGCGCTGCGCGCGATGCTCGCCGCCGTCGACTCCGGCGGGCAGGCCGCGCTGCTGGCGCCGACCGAGGTGCTCGCCAGCCAGCACCACCGCACCATCACGTCGATGCTCGGCGACCTCGCCCAGGGCGGGATGCTCGGCGGTGCCGAGACCGGCACCCGGGTGGCCCTGCTCACGGGCAGCCAGACCACGGCCCAGCGACGCAGCGCCCTCCTCGACATCGCGAGCGGCGACGCCGGGATCGTCGTGGGCACCCATGCCCTCCTGCAGGACAACGTGAGCTTCATCGACCTCGCGCTGGTGGTCGTCGACGAGCAGCACCGTTTCGGGGTGGAGCAGCGAGATGCGTTGCGCGGCAAGGGGTCTGTTCCACCACACGTGCTGGTCATGACCGCCACCCCCATCCCGCGCACGGTCGCGATGACGGTGTTCGGGGACCTCGAGACCTCGACCCTGCGCGAGCTGCCCGCCGGCCGCGCCCCCATCACGACACACGTCGTCCCCGAGGACCGACCCGGCTGGATGACGCGCACCTGGGCGCGGGTCGCCGAGGAGGTGCGCGAGGGACGCCAGGCCTACGTCGTGTGCCCCCGGATCGGGGACGAGGACGGTGCCGACGACGAGACCGTGCTGGTGGTCGAGGTCGACCCCGACGACGAGGGCGCGGAGACCGTCGCCCCGGCTCGCCCGCTGAAGAGCGTGTATGCCGTGCACGCCGGGTTGGTCGAGGAGGCCGCCCTGGCAGGGCTGAGCATCGAGGTGCTGCACGGGCGGCTCCCGCCCGAGGAGAAGGACGCGGTGATGGGCCGCTTCGCACGCGGTGAGCTCGACGTGCTCGTCTCGACGACCGTGGTCGAGGTGGGGGTTGACGTGCCCAACGCCAGCGTCATGGTGGTCATGGACGCCGACCGCTTCGGTGTCTCCCAGCTGCACCAGCTGAGAGGTCGCATCGGCCGTGGCGGTCACCCCGGTCTGTGCCTGCTCGTCACCGGCTCGGAGGCGGAGGCCGCGGCGACGCGCCTGACCGCGGTCGCGGCCTCCACCGACGGTTTCGAGCTGGCGCGGCTCGACCTGGCCCAACGGCGCGAGGGCGACATCCTCGGAGCCGCCCAGCACGGCCGACGTACCCAGTTGGAGTTCCTGCACGTGCTCGATGACGAGGAGGTCATCGAGCAGGCGAGGGCCGACGCCTTCGCCGTCATCGACGCCGACCCCGAGCTGAGCGAGCACCCACACCTTGGCGTGGCCGTGCGGGCCCGGGTCGACGCCGAGCAGGCCGCCTACCTGGAACGAGGATGAGATGACGCGCATCATCTCCGGCACCGCCGGGGGGCGCAGCCTGCGCACCCCGTCCGGCAGCGGCACCCGGCCCACCAGCGAACGGGTGCGTGAGGCGATCTTCTCCGCGCTCCAGTCCCGTGACGCCCTCGCCGGCTCACGGGTGGTGGACCTGTATGCCGGGTCGGGGGCGCTTGGGCTGGAGGCTGCGAGCCGGGGCTCGGAGTCGGTGCTGCTCGTGGAGAGCGACGCGCGAGCCGTCTCGGTGATCCGGGACAACATCGCGGCCCTGGGCCTGCCGGCTGCCCAGGTCACCCGTCAGAGCGTGCTCTCCGTCGTGTCCGTGCCGCCGTCCGGGGGCACGGTGTCGCTGGCCCTCCTCGACCCGCCCTACTCCCTCGGCGAGGACGACCTGGCCCTGGTGCTCCAGCACCTCGTCGACCGCTGGCTCGACGCGGAGGCCCTCGTGGTCATCGAGCGATCGACGCGCTCACCCGAGCCGTCGTGGCCGGAGGTGCTCGCCCGGCTCGGGAAGGGCCGCCGCTACGGCGAGACGACGGTCTGGTTCGCCGAAACCCGCTGACCCGCTCGACCCGGGTGCCCGGCATCCGTTGGCAGGATGGGCCCATGACCCAGATCGAGATCCCACGGCCCACCAGCGGCGACGTCGTCGAGCTGATCCTGACCGACCACCGACTCTTCGAGGACCTGCTCCGCGAGTGCCGCCGCCCCGAGGCCGATCGCGACGACGCGCGCACCGCGCTGGCGGAGGTGCTCGTCGCCCACGCGACGTCAGAGGAGGAGCTGGTCTACCCGACCCTGCGCAAGGCCCGGGCGATCGGCACCCACGAGGAGGAGCACGGCGAGGAGGAGCACGCCGAGATCACCGAGGCACTCCTCGCCTTCCTGGACGCCAAGGGCACCGACACGGAGAAGTACGACGAGGCGCTCGAGGACCTCGCGACGGTCGTCAACCACCACTCCAACGAGGAGGAGCAGACGATCCTGACCCCGGCTCGCGAGGACGTCGGTGATGATCGGCGTGCCGAGCTCGGCGTCACCTGGGCCACCCGCCGCAACCAGCTGCTGGAGGCGGGCTGCGCGTCTCGGGCGCAGGTCGCCGCGCTCCTGGCGGAGGACGTCGCGGAAGGCACCATCGCGCCCGCAGACGTGCGCGAGGAGGCTGAGGGGATCAAGGCCGCGGCGAAGGAGGAGGCCAAGGCCCTGGAGGAAGCCGCCAAGAAGCAGGCGACCAACTGATCGCATCCGTTCGGGCCATGGCGGCCCCGCTCCCTCCCCCTGCACGATGGGTGCCACAGCCGGGCGAACGGACGGAGGCGGTCATGGCCGCACGGGGTGAGGGCACCAAGGCTGATCCGTGGGTGCTGCGCACGCCACCGGGCACCTCGGAGTATCGGATGTATCGGGACGAGGCCGATCCCGAGGTGATCGTGTGCGTCGTGGGCTCGACGACCCTGCGCTACCACTGGCGGGCTGTCGAAGACCTGCACGCGATGCTGCGCGAGGACGGCGACTGGGTGCCACTGGGCGCGGCCGATGAGAGCAAGGCGGCCAAGGACGGGACCGTCGAGGCCTGGGGTCGCTCGCCCGACAACCCGGTGCAGGGTTGGTACGGCCTGCGCAAGGGCTATCGCGGCCGCTTCGGGATGTATCTCCCGCCTCTGCTGGAGGCGCTTGGCCTGGCCGAGGTCGAGCACGACGCGCGGAACAACAGGATGCGCGCGCTCTAGCCACGAACGCGGGGTGAGCCCTCCCGGGGCTCGGTCGGTAGCGTGGGGGTCGTGACCCACGCATCCCGTCGCGCCGTGTGCCCAGGCTCCTACGACCCCGTGACCGCAGGACACCTCGACGTCATCGTCCGCGCGGCCGCCCTCTACGACGAGGTCGTGGTGGCGGTGCTGCACAACCCGGCCAAGGCGGGCACCTTCACGGTGCAGGAGCGGGTCGGCTTCCTGGAGCGAGCGGTGGCGACGCGCGGGCTCGGTGACGTCGTGCGCGTCGAGGTCTTCGCCGACCGCCTGCTCGTCGACGTCTGCCGCGAGGTGGGAGCGGAGGTCGTGGTCAAGGGACTGCGGGGCGAGGCCGACTTCGCCTACGAGCTCCCGATGGCCCTGATGAACCGCCAGCTCACCGGGGTCGAGACGGTCTTCCTCCCGGGCGACGCCGCGCTCGGGCACGTGTCGAGCTCCCTCGTCAAGGAGGTCGTCCGTTACGGCGGCGACGTGGCGGGGATGGTCCCCGACGAGGTGCGCGACGCCCTCGTCGACCGGCTGCGTGGCGCGCGCTGACGCAGGCCCCGCACGGGCCGCCGGTTTCCGTCCGGACATCGAGGGCCTGCGCGCGGTCGCGATCCTCACCGTCCTGGGCTACCACGCCGGTCTGCCGCTGCGCGGGGGGTTCATCGGTGTCGACATCTTCTTCGTCATCTCCGGCTTCCTCATCACCGGGCTCCTCCTCACCGAGCTGAGCACCACCGGGTCGATCTCGTGGCTGCGCTTCGTGGGTCGACGGATCCGCAGGCTGCTCCCCGCGGCGATCCTCGTTCTCGTCGTCACCGCCGCCGCCTCCTGGGTGCTCGTACCCGGCTTGCGCCGCCGCGAGATCGGGGTGGACATCGCCTCGGCGGCCGGATACGTCGTCAACTGGGTGCTCGCGCGCCGCGAGGTGGACTACCTCGCGTCTGACGCCACGCCCTCACCGGTGCAGCACTTCTGGTCGCTCGCGGTCGAGGAGCAGTTCTACGTCGTGTGGCCGCTGCTGCTCATCGTCCTGGTGCTCGTGGCCCGGCGCCGGGGACTGAGACCCGGTCGGCGCGAGGTGGGGCTCGTCCTCGGCGTGCTGGTGGCCGCATCCTTCCTCTGGGCGGTGCGCGCATCGGTGGTCGCACCGCTGCCCGCGTTCTTCACGACGACGACCCGGCTCTGGGAGCTCGGCATCGGGGCCCTGCTCGCAGTCGGGCTCGCCGGGCGGAGCCGCCCGCAGAGCGCCCCGGCGTGGGCAGCCGGGCTCGGGTGGTCCTCACTCATCGTGCTCCTCCTGGTGGCTGCGCTGCTCCCCACGGGCCTTCCCTGGCCCGGCGCGTGGGCGCTCCTCGCGACCCTGCCGACGGCTGCGCTGTTGTGGGTCGGCTGGCTGGGGCCGGTTCACGGGCCGGTCCGGCTCCTCGGGGCGCGGCCGATGGTGTGGGTGGGGGCCCTGTCGTATTCGCTCTACCTCTGGCACTGGCCGCTTCTCGTGCTCGGCGGATGGGCTGCCGACTGGGCCGGGGTGACCCTCCCCCCGGGTGGGGGAGCGGCGCTGGTGCTGGCCTCCGTCGTGCCCGCCTGGTTGTCCTGGAGGTTCGTCGAGTCGCCGATCCATCGTGGGGCCTGGCTCCGTGGCCGTCCCAGGACGCTCCTCGCGGCCGGCCTGGCGCTCTCCGCGGTCGGAGTCCTCGCCGCCCTGCCGCTGCTGCCGCTGCGCTCCCCCTTCCTCACCGCGCCGCCCGGTGGCCAGGTCCCCTCCGTGGCCTCGCTCGGCGCTGCCTCGCTCGTGCCGGGGCAGCCGGCCGGGCCTGTGGACGACCCGGTGTGGGTCACGCCCGACCCGCTGGTCTCGGGGCAGGACCGACCGGCCGCTGACGTCGACCGCTGCCAGGTCGACGTCACGCTCGCGCATCCGGTGCGGTGCGACTTCGGGGACCTGCAGGGCTCGGTGACCATCGCCCTCGTGGGGGACTCCAAGGCGATGCAGTGGCTGCCCGCACTCCAGCAGATCGCCGGCGCCCGGGGGTGGCACATCCTCACCTACGGCAAGTCCGGGTGCGCGTTCGCCGCCAGCCCCGCTGCGCGAGCGGGCACGGCATACCCGTCGTGCGATGCGTGGAACCGCGCCGTGGTGGCCGATCTGGCGCAGGACCCCCCTGACGTCGTGGTGACCTCAGGGGTCGCCCGGTCCGCGTGGGACGGCGCCGCGCCTTCGCGCGATGCGCTCGTCACCGGGTATGCGGTGCGGTGGCGCTCGCTCGCGGATGCGGGGGTGCCCGTCGTGGTCGTGGGTGACAGCCCCGTCTCCCCTGACGACCTCGACGTCTGCGCGGCGCGCCACCCCACGGAGCTGTCCCGGTGCGCGTTCGGCGCGGCCGGCGCCGTCGCGGGGAGCGGTCTGGCGGTGCAACGTGACGCGGTCGCTGCCGCTGGGGCGGGAGTGAGTCTGCTCGACCTCACTGCGTGGATCTGTCCCGGCACGACCTGCCCCGTGGTCATCGGTCACGTCGCCGTCCACCGGGCGGGAGACCACGTCACGGCCACGTATGCCGCGACGCTGGCCCCGCAGGTGGCCGCCGCCGTGGATGCCGCGTTGGCCCGATGATCACGGCATCGACCGGTCGGTTTGGGTCGTGGGGGTCCAACCGGTAACCTTGCTCCTCGGTCTGCGTCCGTGTGGCGTGGCCGAACCACTCCGACTCCACCCAAGGCTCATGACTCGACTCGACCCCCGGTCCCCGATGG
>JBDSNZ010000256.1:0-13499 GCA_039915055.1 Ornithinibacter sp. | reverse complement strand
GCGATGAGCAGGGCACACGGTCCGCTGGCAGATCGTCCGAACAACCCCAAGGTCGGGTTGGAGGTCTCGCACGAGAGCGCCAACCTCCACGTCACCGGGGCGGCGTTGTACACCGATGACCTCCTCGCCCGCACCGCTCGGTGTCTCCATGTCTGGCCGTTGCAGTCCACGGTCGCGCACGCCATGATCACCAGGCTCGACGTCGACCCCGCCTATGACGTCGAGGGCGTGGTCCACGTGCTGACCGCGCAGGACGTTCCGGGAGTCAACGACTCCGGCATCAAGGGCGACGAGCCACTCTTCCCGACCGAGATCATGTTCTACGGCCAGGCCATCTGCTGGGTGGTCGGCGAGACCCTCGAGGCAGCCCGGCACGGTGCCAACGCGATCGAGGTCGAGTACGACCCTCTGCCCTCGATCATGACGCTCACCGAGGCCATCGAGCAGGAGAGCTACCAAGGCCACCAGCGCACCGTCGAGCGCGGCGACGTGGCGGCCGGGATGGATGCCGCGGTCCACCGGTTCAGCGGCGAGTTCGAGTTCGGTGGGCAGGAGCACTTCTACCTCGAGACGAATGCCGCCTTGGCCCACGTCGACGAAGCGGGCCAGGTCTTCGTGCAGTCGAGCACCCAGCACCCCTCGGAGACACAGGAGATCGTCAGCCACGTGCTTCACCTGCCGAGCAACCACGTCACCGTTCAGTGCCTGCGGATGGGTGGCGGGTTCGGTGGCAAGGAGATGCAACCGCACGGGCTCGCCGCAGTCGCGGCTCTCGGGGCCGTCATCACCGGGCGGCCGGTGCTGATGCGCCTGAACCGCACCCAGGACATCACGATGACCGGCAAGCGGCATCCGTTCCACGCCCGTTGGGAGGTCGGTTTCGACGCAGACCACCGCATCGTTGCTCTCGACGCCACGCTGACCAGCGACGGCGGGTGGAGCCTGGACCTGTCCGAGCCGGTGCTGGCCAGGGCGCTGTGCCACATCGACAACGCCTACTGGGTGCCCAACATCCACGTGCACGGGCGGATCGCGAAGACCCACAAGACCTCGCAGACCGCTTTCCGAGGCTTCGGTGGGCCACAGGGCATGATCGTCCTCGAGGACATCCTGGGGCGGTGCGCCCCGAAGCTGGGTGTGGAGCCCGACGACCTGCGTCGCCGCAACTTCTACGCTCCCGGCCAGAGAACTCCCTACGGTCAGCCGGTCCGACACGCCGAGCGACTGACCGACATCTGGGATCGCCTGCTCACGAGCAGCGACTTCGCCGAGCGCACGGCGGCGGTGTCCCGCTTCAACGCCGAGCACGCGCACATCAAGCGGGGACTTGCCATCACCCCGGTGAAGTTCGGAATCTCGTTCAACCTCACCGCCTTCAACCAGGCCGGTGCTTTGGTGCACGTCTACCGTGACGGGTCGGTGCTGATCAATCACGGTGGCGTCGAGATGGGCCAGGGCCTGCACACCAAGATGATCCAGGTCGCGGCCACCGCTCTCGGTGTGCCTCTCGACGCCGTGCGGCTCGCGCCGACCCGCACCGACAAGGTGCCCAACACCTCGGCCACGGCTGCGAGCTCGGGCGCCGACCTCAACGGCGGCGCCGTGAAGGACGCCTGTGACCAGATCCGGGGCCGCCTCAGCGTCGTCGCAGCCGGCACGCTCGGGATCCACCCCGACGACGTCCGCTTCGTCGACGGGGTGATCACCGGGATCGGTTTCCACGACAAGGAGATCGCGTTCGCGGACCTGGTGCACGCTGCCTATTTCCAGCGCGTGCAGCTCTGGGCGGCCGGCTTCTACCGCACTGCAGGGCTCCACTGGGACTCCGAGCAGATGCAGGGCGAACCGTTCAAGTACTTCGCCTACGGCGCATCGGTGTCCGAGGTCGAGGTCGATGGGTTCACGGGTGCCTACCGGTTGCGTCGCGTCGACATCCTGCACGATGTCGGGGACTCGCTCTCACCGCTCATCGACCTCGGCCAGATCGAGGGCGGGTTCGTCCAGGGCGCGGGGTGGCTGACGCTCGAGCAGCTGACGTGGGACTGCAGCGACGCGCCCACCCGCGGCCGGCTGGCCACTCAGTCCGCCAGCACCTACAAGATCCCGTCGTTCTCCGAGATGCCCGAGCAGTTCAACGTGACCCTCTACGAGAAGGCGACGGAGTCCGGTGTCGTCTACGGCTCCAAGGCCGTCGGGGAACCCCCGCTGATGCACGCGTTCAGTGTGCGGGAGGCCCTGCGGCAGGCCGCAGCGGCCTTCGGCCCGCGGGGCTGTGCCGTCGACCTGGGCAGCCCGGCCACGCCGGAGGCGGTCTTCTGGGCGCTGGATGCCGCCCGTGATGAGCACGCTGGCGGCACCGTCGACGCCGAAGCGTCCGCGACCTCGCAGCCGGCCGAGAGCCTCGTCGGGATCTGAGATGGACTGGATCGCCGCGATCACCCAGCTCCGTCGGGACGGGGTGTTCGGCGTGCTCGTCACCGTAACCGCGGTGCGCGGGCACGCGCCCCGTGACGCGGGGGCAAAGATGGTGGTCGCCGCCGACCACGCGTGGGGCACGATCGGCGGCGGCAACCTCGAGGAGTGCGCTGTCGAACGGGCGCGCGAGATGATTGACCAGGGGGTGAGGAGCGCCGAGTCGACGACGTCGCGCCTCAGTGCCCACGAAAGGGCCAAGCACGGGCAGCAGTGTTGCGGGGGGGAGGTCGAGCTGCTCCTCGAGCCGCTGCCGCCCCGCCCGACGGTCGCGATCTTCGGCGTGGGGCACGTCGGTTTCGAGCTGGCCAGGACCCTGTCCCGGCTCGAGGTGCAGCTCCATCTCGTCGACTCCCGGACCGAGCAGATGGATGAGCTCCGGCTGGCATCGGTCACCGACGGGTCGGCCGACGTCGTGGCGCACCGGGTACTCCTGGGCGAGGCGGTGCTGGAGCAGCTCCCGGCCGGCTCACACGTGCTGATCATGACCCACGACCACGCCGAGGACTTCGCGCTGTGCGACGCCGTGTTGCGGCGTGGGGACCTCGGCACGGTGGGGCTGATCGGCTCCTCGGCCAAATGGAGCCGCTTCCGGTCACTCCTCAGGGCCGAGGGCCACTCCGACTCGGCCATCGATGGGATCTCCTGCCCTATCGGTGACCCGTCTGTCGCAGGCAAGGAGCCGGCTGTGATCGCGATCGGCGTGGCGGCAGAGCTGCTCCGCGCGTTCCAGCGATCCCCGGCCGGCGCGCAGCACCACGCCCACCACTAGAGGGAACACGCCGAAGATCGGGGCCCCCGCACCCATGGGTGCGGGGGACCCGATCTTCAACCTCGTGATCGCCGGGCTCGGCCGGTCGTGATCAGTAGTTGGTGCGGGTGGTGCTGGCGAGCCACTCGTCGAAGGGTGCCGTCCGGCTGAGAGTCGGGACCCCCAAGACCTCTGTCTCCCAGTGCTTTCGAGGCGTGAGGAACAGCTCGTAGAAGGCCAGGTCGTCGAAGCCACCGCGAGCCGCGTCGTGCCGGTCCCCGGCGAAGAGGACCCGATCGATCCGGGCCCAGAGTGCGGTGGCCATACACATCGGGCATGGCTCGCACGATGAGTACAGGGTCGTTCCGCGCAGCTGGAAGTCCCCGCGTTGGCCACAGGCTGCCCGGATGGCCAGCACCTCGGCGTGGGCGGTCGGGTCGTTGTCGCGGGTCACGCGGTTCCCCGCACGGGCCACGATGACGCCGTCCTCGACGATGACCGCTCCGAACGGCCCTCCACCCTCCATGACGTTCGTCCGGGCGATCTCGACGGCCTCCTCGAGGAAGGCTCGGTCGACGTCCGTCGCCTCGGTCCTGCGGCTCATCGCCGGACCCTCCGGGCGCGATGTGGGTGACTCGATGACCGTGACATGAAGACTCCTGACGTGGTGGTGGACCGGGGACCGGCGGGGCTGGCTCGCGAGTCGCGGCGGTGTGTGGCGGGCTCGGCGGGCTCGTGGTGCGGCGGCGGATGCATGAGTGGTCTTGTGTCCCCTCGGGTCAGTGCAGCCGTTCGAAGCGCAGCGTCCGCGACGACGAGATGGGGTTGGCATCCGCGACGAGGTCCTCGAAACGGTAGCTCGCGATGCTCGACACCTCGTTGAGGGCGGTCACGTGCTCTTGGCTGATTGAGTTCTCCATCCGCCGCCAGCCCAGATTCAGCACCTGCTCGCGCTTCTCGAGGTTGCGCAGGCAGACGATGAAGGGCACGCCGAACTTCTCGCGGTAGGCCGCGCTCAGTTCCCGGAACTCCTCTTCCTCCTCCTCGCTCAGGTAGTCGAGGCCGACCCAGGCCTGGTCTGCGGAGGACTCCGCTCCCAGGTCCTGGTCCACGCCGAGGTTCGGGTAGGAGCCCATGAGCTCGCGCTGCTCCTCGGGGGTCCCACCCAGGAGTGCCTCCTGGAAGGCGGCGCGCAGGTCGGGGGTGTCGGCGAAGGGCCGCTGGCCATACGCCTTGGCCACGGGCCACGTCGGCCCCTGGAAGAGCCCTCGGAAGGTCGTGACGAACTCGTCCTCGGTCATCGCGTTCACGTGGTTCAAACTGATCGAGCTGCCAGGTTTTCCGGCGACCGCGGGCCCCAGATCGGGGCCGACGTGGAAGAACAGGACATTGAGAATGATCGCCGTGAGGGCGCCGAGGGTGATGCCGGAGCCGAAGATGATCTGTACCTCGGGGATGAAGGCGGCGGAGATGTAGGGCTGGGCGGTGACGAGCATCGCCAGCCCCAGGCTCGTCGCGACGATCACCACGTTTCGGTAGTCGTTGAAGTCGACCTTGGACAGGGTCTGGATGCCGACCACGGCCACCGTGGCGAACATGGCCAGCGCGGCACCTCCGAGCACCGGGTGGGGGATGCCGGCCACGATGGCGGCTGCCTTGGGCAGCGAGCCGAGGACGATCATGATCACGCCGGCGGACACCACCACCCACCGGCTCTTCACCTGGGTCAGCCGCACCAGCCCGACGTTCTCCGCGAAGCAGGTGTAGGGGAAGGAGTTGAAGAATCCGCCCAGGGTCGTCGCCAGTCCGTCGGCGCGCAGGGCGGCGGCGATGTCCTTCTTGCCGACCCGCTTGTTGACGATCTCAGCGGTGGCGAACACGTCGCCGGTCGTTTCCACGGCAGTGATGATCATGACGATGAGCATCGAGAGGATCGCCGTGATGCTGAAGGTCGGGATCCCGAAGTAGAAGGGCGTGGTCACACCCACCACGTCGGCGGATCCGACGGCGTCGAAGTGCGCGTCGCCCATGGCCCAGGCCACGAGGGTTCCGACGACCAGCCCGACCAGAACGGCGATGGTCTGGAGGAAGCCCTTGAAGAACCTCTGGATGGCAACGATCAGCGCCAGCGTGCCGAGCGCGTAGGCAATGTCCTTCAGCTGGACGGCATCCTTGAGGAGGTAGTTTCCCTCGACGAGCCGGTAGGCGGGCTCTCCGGCCATGTCCTGCGGGCCGAAGCTCTGCACGACATCGGCGGCGGCGACGGGGAGGAGCGCGATGCCGATGATGAGAATGACGGTGCCTGTGACGACTGAGGGGAAGAAGCGGAGCAACCGCGAGAAGTACGGCGCCATGAAGAAGGTGAAGATGCCTGCCACGATGACGGATCCGTAGATCGACAGGAGGCCGTCGGTGCCGCCGCCCGCGGCGAGGCCGATCGCGATCATCGGGCTCACCGCGGTGAACGTCACGCCCTGCAGGAGAGGGAGCTTGACACCGATCTTCCAGAAGCCCGCCGCCTGGATGATCGAAGCAATACCGCAGGTGAAGAGGTCGGCGTTGATCAGGTGGATGAGTTGCTGGTCGTTCAACCCGAGGGCGCGAGCGACGAGGATGGGCACCAGAACCGCGCCGGCGTAGAAGGCGAGCACGTGCTGGAAGCCGTAGATGGCGAGCTTGGGGACGGGCAGCACCTCATCGACGGGATGCACCTTCTTCTGGACCACGCGCGGCTCGGACATGTGCACCTCGGGGGCTCGGTGTCGGGGTGGCCGCGCGGAGCGGCGGCCTCAGATGAACTGCAGTCACTGTGCTCCTGCCACGACGGCCAGTGCAGTCACGGAAACCACAACGTGCCGAGACCTCGGTCTCGAGGCGGTTGTGGGATGCACCAAGACCACGCTCGGGCCGGGCCTGGCCGACTCAGTGGTGGGTGCGACCCAGGCGGGCGCTGAGCGCTGCGGAGGCCTGGCGCACCTCGTGCACCAAGCGTGTGGTCGCCTCCTCGTCGACGTCTCCCTGCTGATAGGTCACCGCGATGCCGGCGACGGGATAGTCGTTGTGGTCGAGCACGGCGACCGCGACCGATCCGATCCCGGCAGTGACGAGCCCATCCTCGAACGCATGGCCTCGCTGTCGCACGGCCTGGAGCTGGGAGCGCAGCTGGGTCGTGGATGCCGGACCGCGGCCGTCCCGTTGCACCAGGCTGGTGCGGTCGGGAAAGAGGGCCCGGATCTGCGCGGCGGGCAGCTGGGCGAGCATCGCGAGGCCGGATGCCGTCAGGGCCGCGGGCAGGCGGACGCCGACGTCGGTGACGAGCAGGGGCCGACCGGGGGCGCGCTGCTCGATGACGTAGAGGACGTCACGCCCGTGCAGCACCGCGAGGTGGGCGTTGTGCCCGGTGCGGTCGACGAGGCGGTCCATGACGCCGCGCGCCATCCGTTGAAGCGGGGCCTGCCGCTGGTAGGCCGAGCCCAGCTCGTACGCGGCGATCCCCAGCCCGTAGCGCCGCTCCTCGGGCAGGTGGCGCACGTATCCCCGGTCGACCAGGACCCCGAGCAGGTGGTAGACGCTGGACCGGGGCAGGCCGAGGTCTCGGGCGAGCGCCGCAGCAGCAACCGGCTCACCCCTGCGGGCGAGGTGGTCGAGCACGTCGAGGGCGTGCCCTGCGGCAGGTGCGTTGGCCATCAGCTCTCCTCGTCGAGGAGAGCGAGCAGTCGACCCAGGGCGGCTCGGTCGCGCTCTGAGAGCCGTGCGAAGTAGGCGTCGGAGTCGGCCCGCCGGACTGCCCCGATCTCCTCGAGCAGCTGGCGGCCGGATGCCGTGAGACCGAGCACCGTGGCCCGCCGGTCGTCGGGGTCGGGGTGGCGCTCGAGCAGGCCGCGTTCCTCCAGGACGTCGACGACGTCGGTGACCGATCGGGGTGCGACCCGCAGGTGGCCGGCCAGCTCGCCGGGCCGGATCCGATCGTGGCCGCCCACGACGCGCAGGGCCCGCGCGTGGTGAGGAGGCAATCCCCACGGCGCCATCGCCTCCGCGCCCCGGCGGCGGATGGTGCGGGCCACACGCATCACCAGGTCGCCGAGGTCGGTGTCGGAGGGGGACGGCCCGGGTGGCCCGGTGCCACTGCCCTGGGTGCCGTGGGTGCCCTCCTCGGGCGGAGCCTTTGCCATGTCGGGAATGCTAGCGCGACATCATGGGTTTGACTCATTGTGAGGTAACCTCACGAGTTGACATCTGAAAGGAGGGACGCCCATGACGGCGACTCTCACCGACGCCCGCAGCCCCTCCCCCCTTCGCCCCAGTGGCGGCCGTGGTGGTGCCATGACCATCGACCCCCACGACCGTGCCCAGCTCGTCGACGCCCCGGTGCCCGTCCCGCGCGTCGTCGCGCTGTTCCGCCCCCACCGCGGCCGCGTCGCGGTGGTCATGGCGATCATTGCCATGACGAGCGTCGTCTCGCTCGCCCAGCCCTTCCTCGTGCGCGAGATCGTCGACGTCGCCCTGCCTCGCCAGGACGTGCGGCTGCTGCTCGGCGCGGTCGGCGCCATCATGGCGGTCGCCGTCGTGACCCAGCTGCTCGGCGTCGTGCAGACCTGGCTGGCGACCCAGGTCGGACAGCGGGTCATGCACGAGCTGCGCACCCGTGTCTTCACCCACCTCCAGCGCCAGTCCCTGGGCTTCTTCACGCGCACCCGCTCCGGTGAGGTGCAGTCGCGCCTCACCAACGACGTCAACGGCATGCAGGGCGTGGTGACCTCAACGGCCACGTCGATCGCGGCCAACCTCACCACTGCGGTCGCCACGTCCGTCGCGATGGTCGCGCTCTCGTGGCGGCTGTCCCTGTTGTCGTTGCTGGTCATCCCCCCGGCGCTCTGGCTGACCCGCAAGGTCGCCCTGCTGCGACGTTCGGTGACCGCGGCCCAGCAGCGCCACCTCGCCGACCTCAACCACCAGATCGAGGAGGGGCTCTCGGTCAGCGGCGTGCGGCTCGCCAAGACCCTCGGCACGTCAGCGCGCTCGGCGGAGCGCTTCTCGGTCACCTCGGGGGAGCTCGTGGACCTTGAGCTGCGCTCACAGCTCGCGGGGCGCTGGCGGATGGCGACGATGCAGATCGTCTTCGCCGTGATCCCCGCGCTCGTCTACCTCGCGGCCGGGCTCCCCGCGACCTCTGGTGCCATGACGATCGGCACGCTCGTGGCCTTCACCACCCTGCAGGCGGGCATCTTCCGCCCGCTCATGGGCCTGCTCGACGTCGGCGCGCAGTGGGTCGCCTCGATGGCCCTGTTCTCCAGGGTCTTCGAGTACCTCGACCTCGTGCCCGACGTGCCCGCGCCGACCCGACCGGTGCCGCTCGACCCGGCATCCGTGCGCGGTGACGTGCGGATCGAGGGCGTCACGTTGCGCTATCCGGGTGCCGACCGGGATGCCGTCGCTGACCTCACCCTGTCGGTGCCGGCCGGGTCGACCCTGGCCCTCGTCGGGCCGACCGGATCGGGGAAGTCGACCGTCGCCGGGCTGCTGGCACGGCTGCACGACGCGGATGCCGGTCGCGTCACCATCGACGGTGTCGACGTGCGCGACCTCGACCAGGACGTGCTGGCGTCGGTGGTCGGGGTGGTGTCGCAGGAGAGCTACCTCGTGCACGCGTCGGTGCGCGACAACCTGCTGTTGGCGCGGCCCTCGGCCACCGAGGCTCAGCTGTGGTCAGCGCTCGCCGCAGCCCAGGTCGCGGATCTCGTGGCCTCGCTGCCGGAGGGGCTCGAGACCGTGGTCGGGGCGCGGGGCCACCGCTTCTCCGGTGGTGAGCAGCAGCGACTCGCCGTGGCGCGAACGATCCTGCGCGACCCCCAGGTGCTCGTGCTCGACGAGGCGACCAGTGCGCTCGACACCAGCACCGAGCGGGCGCTCCAGCGGGCGCTCGACGAGCTCGCGAGGGGCCGCACCACGATCACCATCGCCCACCGACTCTCCACGGTGCGTGACGCCGACCGGATCGCGGTGCTCGACGCGGGGCGCCTGATCGAGTCGGGCAGCCACGACGACCTCGTCGGTCGAGGTGGGCGGTATGCCGAGCTCGTGGCCGCGACGCATCCTGCCTCCGTCCCCACTGCCTGAGCGAGGCCCATGGGCTGGAGTGCCACGGGCGCCAGTCGGCCGTCTCGCACCCGAGACGATATGCCGGTGCGGTCGCTGTCTTCGCCGCCTCGGTGGCGCTTCCATGGAGACATGAGCAGCCACGACCCGAACCCCGCAACCTCGACCCCGGCAGACGTCACGGTGGGAGTCGGGGCCCTGACCATCGAGGAGGTCGTGCAGGTCGCGCGGCACGGCGCCCGGGTGGTCCTCGCCGACGAGGCGCTCGCCGGGGTGCGGCGTTCGCGCGCCATCGTGCGCGGGTTGGCTGATGACGTCGAACCGCACTACGGGGTGTCCACCGGGTTCGGCGCCCTCGCCACACGTCACATCCCCACGGCGCTGCGCCACCAGCTCCAGCGGTCGCTGGTGCGCTCGCACGCGGCGGGGTCCGGCCCCGAGGTGGAGCGCGAGGTCGTGCGCGCCCTCATGCTGCTGCGCATCTCGACCCTCGCGACGGGACGAACCGGCATCCGGGAGGAGACGCTCACGGCATACGTCGCCCTCCTCAACTCCGGCGTGGCCCCGGTCGTGCACGAATACGGCTCGCTCGGCTGCTCCGGAGACCTCGCGCCGCTCTCGCACTGCGCGCTGGCGCTGATGGGTGAGGGGGACGTGCGAGACGCGGACGGCGTGCGGATGCCGGCGGCCCGGGCCATGACGGCAGCCGGGCTCGTGCCGGTGGAGCTCGAGGAGAAGGAGGGCCTGGCGCTGATCAACGGCACCGACGGCATGCTCGGCATGCTCTGCCTCGCGATCCACGACCTGCGCGAGCTGCTCGTCGTCGCCGATATCTCGGCGGCCATGTCGGTCGAGGGGCTGCTCGGCACCGACGACGTCTTCGCGGCTGACCTGCACGCCCTCAGGCCGCATCCGGGGCAGGCGGCCTCGGCCGCCAACATCCGAAAGATCATGGCACACAGCCCGATCCGCGAGTCGCACCGCACCAAGGCGTGCACCAGGGTGCAGGACGCCTACTCGCTGCGGTGCTCACCCCAGGTCGCAGGCGGAGTGCGCGACACGGTCGACCACGCGGCCCGTGTCGCCGGCTGGGAGCTCGCGTCCGCGGTCGACAACCCGGTCGTCACGCTCGACGGACGGGTGGAGTCCAACGGCAACTTCCACGGAGCGCCCGTGGCCTATGTGCTGGACTTCCTGGCCATCGTCGCGGCCGATCTCGCCTCGATCGCAGAGCGTCGTACGGACCGTTTCCTCGATGCCTCCCGCAGCCACGGCTTGCCGCCGTTCCTCGCCGACGATCCCGGCGTCGACAGCGGACACATGATCGCGCAGTACACCTCCGCCTCGATCGTCTCGGAGATGAAGCGGCTGGCGGCCCCGGCATCCGTCGACTCGATCCCGAGCTCGGCGATGCAGGAGGACCACGTGTCGATGGGGTGGTCGGCGGCGCGCAAGCTTCGGCGCTCGGTCGACGGCCTCTCCCGCGTGCTGGCCGTCGAGGTTCTCACCGCCTCACGCGGCATCCAGCTGCGGGCACCGCTGGAGCCGGCCCCCGCGACCGGTGCGGTGGTCGCCGCTCTGGTCGCCGCCGATGCGAGTGTCCCCGGCACCGACCGCTGGCTCGCACCAGAGATCGACACGGCCCACCGTCTCGTCACCGACGGCACGGTCCGCCGAGCCGCAGAGTCCGCGACCGGGCCCCTCGGCTAGCCGGAGGGACGAGCCCTCGTCGACGCCTTGCCCACAGCGTGGGAGGGTGAGGCATGGTCACCGTTGACGACAAGGAACTCGACGCGTTCTGGGACATCGCACGGGAGCACGCGGGGCTTGCCGGGGTGCCCGTCTACACCGGCGAGAACCCGGTGAGAACGCTCCGGCCCCCAGCCTGGTCCTTCGGTGCGACCCCCGAGCAGGCCGATGAGCTGCTCGGCCTCGTCCTGGTCGGGGCCAAGACGGCGACCGCCAGCGCGCACACCGACTACGTGAAGGAGGGCGAGGACCTGCCCGTGCCCGGGATGCTCGGCATCGTTCTCGACGGGGCAGGTCACCCGCGAGCCCTCGTCGTCACGACCGACGCGCGGGTCGTCCCCTTCGACGAGGTGGACGCCGACCACGCCCGCGACGAGGGAGAGGGCGACGGCAGCCTCGGGCACTGGCGATCGGTCCACGAGCGCTTCTTCACCGAACACGCCGATGGTGGCTTCCTACCGGACATGCCGGTCGTCCTCGAACGCTTCAGCGTTCTCCACCACTCGACCTGACCGCTCACCCAACTCGTTTCGGCCGGGCGCGAGGCTCTTCATGCTCAGGCCCAAGGGCTGTCCGGCATACGTCCGCAATCTCGGCGGCGGTGAACGCGGATCAACGGCGCCCTGGGTCCCAGGCCTTGTGGATGTCGCGGCACGCGCGAGAACTGGCCTTGCCAGCGCATCGATGCGTCGGGACACTGGAACACATTCCTCCGCCGATGGCGACGGACGGACCAGTGACGACGGAGGGGTCTCCGGTGAGCGCATCATCGATCCATCTGCTGGTGGGAACCACCAAGGGCGCCTTCGTCCTCGACGGCGACGCCGATCGCACCCGCTGGGCGGTCCGGGGACCGTACTGTGACGGGTGGCCGGTCAACCACGTCATCGGGGACCGCGCCACGGGGGTGATGTGGGCCGGTGGCGGCGGGGACTGGTTCGGTGCCGGGGTCTGGCGCTCGGTCGACTCCGGCGCGACCTGGGAGCTGACCAGACTGACGTCGGGCGAGATGGACAAGTGGGCTGCCGGCGATCCCGACTTCGCCGAGTCCATCGGCTGGAGCGAGGTGCCACCCCCGTTCGGTGACGGGTTCTCCCAGGTGTGGTCGCTCGGGAGGATTGGCGAAAAGCTCTATGCGGGAACGAAACCGGCGGTTCTCCTGGTCAGCGACGACGACGGCGCGACGTGGGACACCGTCAAGGGCCTGACTGACCACCCGTCTGCCCCCGAGTGGGGCCCCGGGGCTGCGGGGCTGGTGCTCCACACGATCGTCGCCGACCCCGAGGACGCCGAGAAGATCTGGATCGGGATCTCCGCGGCCGGAGTCTTCGCCACCGAGGATGGCGGCATGACGTGGGAGCGGCGCAACGACCTCGCGGACCCGGCCGACGGCGAGGGACACACGCACCCGGCGGCAGCCTCCGACGGGCACACAGGGTTCTGCGTGCACCACATCGAACGTGCGACCGGCTCCGGTGATCCGCTGTACCAGCAGAACCACCACGGGGTCTGGCGCTCGCGGGACGGAGGTCGCTCGTGGCACGACATCACCGCGGGCCTGCCCTCCACGTTCGGATTCCCCTTGTGGGCCCACCCTGGAGACGGCCGGACGATCTGGACCGTGCCGCTCAACGGTGACATGCAGGGCCGGTACCCTCCGGGTGCCGCCGCTGCGGTCTGGCGTTCGCGGGATGCCGGTGCGTCGTGGGAGGCGCAGCGGGCAGGGTTGCCGCAGGAGTCGTGCTTCTTCACCGTGCTCCGGCAGGGCATGAGCGGTGATCGGCGGGACCCCGCCGGGGTGTACTTCGGCACCAACACCGGCTCGGTCTTCGCCAGCCGCGACGAGGGCGAGACCTGGGTGGAGATTGCCAGACACCTGCCCACCATCTTGGCCGTCGAGGTCCTCGAGCCGCTCCGCACGAGCGACGCCGCCGGCGACAGTGGGCAGGGCGCGGAGGCCTTCTGAACGGGAGTCCGATCTGGTTCGGTGGCAAGGTCGCTCGTAGGTGTCAGGCACACCCAGCCCGTCAGCGGGCATTGTCGTGCCGTAACGATGGTCTCGGATACCAGACGCCACTCGTCGAACGAGTCTTTGATCGACCTCGGTGCAGCGAGACAGTGGTGGGGACGACGACACGAAGGAGACCGACATGGATGGCGCCCGGCCCGTGCGCAGCCCCCGCGGCACGACCCTCACCGCTCGCCAGTGGTCCACCGAGGCCCCGCTGCGGATGCTGATGAACAACCTCGACCCGGAGGTCGCGGAGCGCCCCGACGACCTCGTGGTCTACGGCGGAACCGGTCGGGCGGCCCGTGACTGGAAGTCCTTTGACGCGATGGTGCGCACCCTGACCAACCTCAAGGCCGACGAGACGATGCTCGTGCAGTCGGGCCGACCCGTCGGCGTCATGCAGACCCACGAATGGGCGCC
>JBDSNZ010000238.1:0-8402 GCA_039915055.1 Ornithinibacter sp. | reverse complement strand
AACCGCGAGACCCCGGTGATCGTGCCGGTGGTGCCCATCGCGGACACGAAGTGCGTGATCCGTCCGTCGGTCTGGCGCCACAGCTCCGGGCCCGTCCCTTCCTCGTGGGCGCGGGGGTTGTCCGGGTTGCCGAACTGGTCCAGGACCCGGCCGCGGCCCTCCCGTTCCATCCGCGTGACGACGTCGCGGGCCCCTTCCATGCCGCCATCTGCCGGGGTGAGGACCAGGTCGGCTCCGTACGCCTTCATCGTCTGGATACGCTCAGTGGAGGCGTCCTCGGGGATCACGATGACCAGTGGGTAGCCGCTGATCGCCGCCGCCATCGCCAAGCCGATCCCGGTGTTGCCCGACGTGGCTTCCATGAGGGTGTCGCCGGGGGAGATCTCCCCTCGCGCCTCAGCGCCCCGGATCATGGCGATCGCCGGCCGGTCTTTCACCGAGCCGGCCGGGTTGTTCCCCTCGAGCTTGGCGAGCAGCACGTTGCCGCGGCTATCGTTCTCCGGCCCGGGCAGCCGCTGCAAACGCACCAGTGGGGTGTCGCCGATCACGTCCTCCATCGTGGGGTACCTCGGAGGGTTGCTCACACGCCGGAGTCTACGGCGGCGCACGCCGACGAATCGCAGCCGACTGCTCGTCTCCGGCTCGAGGTGAACCTGCGTCTCTTCGCCCCGAGCCGGCTTCGTGGTCCTCAAGCTCGGGCGCCGGCCTTGCCCTTGGCTGAACTGCTCCATGAGGCCGTATTGGCGGCCCACGGTGCGGTATGGAACTCGACAGACGTTTGGCCGACTCGGCCTCAAGGGGTCGCCGCTGAACCTGGTGAGAGCCGCCGCCCGGCGTTGTTGGTCACACGCAGCACCCTGCCCGGTACAGCGGGAACGCGGTCGCTGGCGATGAGGAAGCCGTGGTCAGCTCTCGCCCGCTGACAGGTGCCGAGTGCTCGGGGGTGCGGAGGGGTTGTCGGTGCGGAAGACGAGCACGTCGACTCGAGCCTGGGTGAGGTCACCGGGCGAGCCGTCGGCAGCCTGGACCACCGTGGCCCGCAGCGGCACATCGGCTGGGACATGGTGACCAGGTAGGACAGGGTCACGCTGAGCAGGGTCACGGCGGTGGTCAGGACGGGTAGGGCTTGCCGGTGACGGTGCGAGCTCAGCAGCGAACGCTGAGGCAGGTGGCCCTCGCCGGCGAGTGGGCGCGAGCGAAAGACGCCGCGACGCGGGGTGGGCGTCACAACTGTTGCGGCGTGCGATGGGCCTCCCTGTCCGGGCGGGTTGCCAGGGTCGCCGGTGATGCGGTGCGGCGGGGCCAGGCCCAGGCAGAGCGAAGGATGAAGGCCAGGATCAGCACCTCCACTCCGATGGTGACGGCGTAGTAGATGGCGTAATCCGAGGACGCCCCTGCCGCGTTGAACACGCAGATGGGGATGAAGAGCGACGCGACGGCGAGGTTCGCGGCGCGGTTCGCCCGGGCGGGCAGCGTCATGGAGAGCAGCACCATCAGGGTCGGGATCGCTATGAGCGTGAAGAATACGGTCATCAACGTCCCGCTGATCTCGAACTCAAAGATGTCGCCACCCCGGATCACGTCGATTTCGCCGGGTTGGTAGAGGTGGAAGTAGTCGATGTAGATCACGAGGAACATGAAACTGGCCCATGCTGCTGCGAGCTTGGCCTGCACGGGCAGGCGCTGATCTTCCAGAACCCTGGGTAGCGATCGATTGTCTCTTGCTGTGTGGGGTTGAGGTGTTCTCATCACAGTGTTCCTTGGCTTGGTGGAGTGGGTGCTTCCACCTTCACCGATGTCGGCGCCGGGCACATCAGCCGCCGAGCCCGGTCTGCCTTGGCCGTTGGCATAGTCGTCCTGTTGTACTTTCGGCGGATACGCCGACCATGCGGGATACCTAGGCTGACCGCATGGTTCCCGACGCACTCCGCTCGCTGTGGGCCGAGCCTCGACCCACGAATGCCGTCGACCGGGGGCCGCGGGACTGGGCACTTGTCGCGGTACTGGGTTGTTGGTCCCTGGTGGAAGCAGTACTTGTCAAGGATCTGGCGCCTCACTCGCTGCAGCTGCTCGCAGTTCTCGCGGTGCTCGGGCCCCTGCTGTGGCGACGCGAGCACCCGTTCGTCGCAGTTGCGCTCGCCTTCGGCACCTTGACGCTCATCGACACCGTCAGAATCCTCACCGGGTCACAAGGGCCCCTGCCGTCAAGCGTCTCTGCGACGCTGATCCTGGCCTACGCCCTGTTTCGGTGGGGCTCGGGCCGGGAAGCCGCCAGCGGCCTCGGTCTCATCCTGCTCTGGCTGCCCATCACCTTCGTCGCCGACCAACTGAGCCTGGCGGAGAAGGTCGCAGGTTACGCGGTCTTCCTGTTGGCGGCCGCGCTGGGCGCCGCGATCCGCTATCGCGACAGGATCCGTATCCGCGACCTCGACCAAGCCAAGGCCCGCGAACGCGAACAGCTCGCACGCGAGCTCCACGACACCGTCGCCCACCACGTCTCGGGTATCGCCATCCAGGCCCAAGCAGGCCGAGCCATCGCGGCCTCCCATCCCGAGCGCGCCATCGAGGTCCTGGCCACCATCGAGGATGCCGCCACCCGGACCCTCAACGAGCTGCGCGCCATCGTCGGCGTGCTCCGCGCCCCCCAGGACACAGAGTTCGCGCCGCAGCCCGGCGTGGCCGAGGTGGAGCAGCTCGCCACCGGTGGCCAGACGCACCCCTGCGTCAAGGTGACGCTCGCCGGCGAGCTCGACGACCTCTCCCCCGCGGTCGGGGCTGCGATCTACCGTCTGGCCCAGGAGTCCATCACCAACGCCAGACGGCATGCCAGCCACGCCACCCAGGTCACCGTGGCCGTGACAGGAGAAGCCGTTCAGGTACGGCTGACCGTCGACGACGACGGCTCCTCCGGCGCAGCCAACCGCACGCCGGCCGGCTACGGCCTGGTGGGTATGCGCGAGCGCGTCACGCTCCTCGGCGGCACCTTCGACGCCGGCCCAACTGCCGACCGAGGCTGGCGGGTCGAGGCGATCCTGCCCCGAACCGGGACACCACGATGAGCATCAAGGTCCTCATCGCCGACGACCAGCCGATCGTGCGCTCCGGGCTGACGATGCTGCTCGACGCCCAATCCGACATCGAGGTCATCGGCGCGGCCGCCGACGGGCGCGAGGCGGTGCGCCTGGCGCTGCAGCTGCGCCCCGACGTCGGCCTCTTCGATATCCGGATGCCGCTCATGGACGGCATCGAAGCCACCCGCCGACTGGCCGGCCCCGACGTCATCGACCCTTTGCCGATCGTGGTCATCACCACCTTCGATCTCGACGAGTACGTCCACGGCGCGCTCAAAGCCGGCGCCCGCGGGTTCCTCCTCAAGGACGCCGGACCCGCCCTGCTGACCCAGGCCATCCACGCCGCCGCCGACGGAGACGCACTCATCGCACCCAGCGTGACCATCCGACTCCTCGCAGCGTTCGCGCGTACACAAACCTCATCGCCGCGGCAGCCGATAGAACCGCTCACCGCCCGCGAGGAGGAAGTCCTCCTGCCCGTAGCCCAAGGCCGCACCAACAGCGAGATCGCCACCGCGCTCTACATCACCCCAAGCACCGTCAAAGCCCACCTCGCCAGCCTCATGAGAAAGCTGGGCGCCCGCAACCGCGTCGAGGTCGCCATGTGGGCTCACGAGACCGGCCGCCTGTAGACCGCAGGGAGCCTTGTGCTGTCGGCTGGTTGAACGCTGCCCAGCCCTCGCCCAAGGCAGCACATTGAAGCACTGCATTGAAGCGCGAACACCCTGCGTCCTGGTGTCGAGTCGACCATCGCGGCTGTCGGCCGGTCGCCGGAACGAGCGAACAGCTGCGCAGGTGACGAGGCCACTGCGGATCAACGGGCTTCGAACGCTCCCCGACCCAGAGGCCTCGATGATGATCAGGGCGCGCTTCGCTGTCGTGCCGGTGGTGGCTACAGGACATTCCATGTCGCTCGGACGACCTCCCAAAGCAGGTGCCCCGGCTGGGGCAGCGCTGCGCGTGCCGCCGATCGAGAACGTCGTGCCGGAGATGTCCACCACAACACCGACTGGGTTACCGGTCCTGAGATCGGTCACCCTCACGGTTGCTGGGCTGTTCTCCGGCTGGACCTTCACTCCGATGCTCACGCACTGACTTGTCGCCGGCGCGGCGGCGGTGACGGGTGCAACCATGATCGTCGCGGCCGCCCCCAAGATGAGCGCCAGCAAGATTCGTCCCGTGGTGTGATCCTGTCGTTGCCCTTCCAGCGGTGTCGTTCAAGCGCCTTGGGTGACCGGGTAGATCTCGTCTGCGACTAGGCCGTGCGCCTCTTTGTGTACCCGTGCCGCGGTGTCCGCGTCGGGCGCTTCGACGAGACAGAAGATCTTGCCGTTGGCCTCATCGACCCAGTAGTGCTTGTAGTCGACGCCGTACTTCTCCTGGGTTTCGACGTCCTTCTGGTGTGCTCCCGCGACGTCGTCGGCGCTGACGCCGCCCTCCATGTGATGAACGTCCATGAACAATCCCATGGTGACCTCCTCTACCGCCGGCTTCGTCCGGCGCTTCCGGACTGCGGGCGACGAACCAACCTTCCTCCGGGGCCAGACAGGCGTCAATGGTCCGGAAGGACCATGGAGATTGGCTAGGAGTGCCCGGGTCAAGGGGCAGCGACTGCGCTGGCGTCAAGCTCATTGAGTCGCTGCGCGAAACGAGCCGCGGCATCTCGATGCGCGCTGCGTCCCCTGATCGACTGCGACCAACGGAGCTGCCTCAGGACGAGCGGGCCTCAACGCCGGCCAAGGCCGTACGACGCAGGCGCACCGTTCGTCTCCGGGCCTGCGGCCCGGATGCGCGCACAGTGCATCCGCTCGGACATATTCGGTGCGAATGGGTGGGAGGTCGTGGATCGGCACTCCCCCTCGTCGGCAGCCGGGAGCCGAGAGCCGAGTCAGGAATCCCCAGAGATGTTGAGGCAGTGACACATTCCGCCGCGAGCCTCCGTGTTGGGCTCAACTGACCCTGATGATGGCTGTGGTAAGACCCGGGCTGCGGGTGAGCTGGTCGGCGGGCGTTCAGGTGCCGTTTCGAGTTACGGGCGAGACAGGTCGATGACGACCTTGCCAAGGGCGTGGCCTTCGCCGACCTCGGCGAGGGCCGCTGGCACCTCGTCGAGGGTGAAGGTGCGGTGGATGTGGATCTTGACGTCTCCGGCAACGCACAGGGCGGCCAGCGGTTCGAAGCTCTCCGGTCCCGGCCTCACGGCGAGAACGCCGATCGAGCGACCGGTGACTCGCCCGATCATCCAGCCTGCGGTGACCAGGCGGAGCAGCGTGGGCACAGACCCACCCACGGACCGGTACCAACCGTTGCGGGTGAGCGCCCGACGGTAGGCGAACACAGACCGGTGCGCGACCAGGTCGAGGATCACGTCGTACCGCTCGGAGATTCGGGTGAAGTCTTCCCTGCGGTAGTCGAGCACCTCATCTGCTCCGAGGGAGCGCATGAAGTCCTGCTTGGCAGCGTTGTCGACGCCGGTGACGTGAGCGCCGAGGCGCTTGGCGAGCTGGATCGCGAACGACCCCGACCCGCCGCCGCCGCCGTTGATCAGCACGCGCTTCCGGACCGCTGCCTGCTGCGTGCCTTGCCAAGAGATGGCGCCCGCTTGCGGGATGGTCGAGGCCTGCACGAAGGTGAGCTCGGAGGGTTTCGTGGCCAGCGCAGCCTCAGGCGCGATCGCGTACTGCGCGAAGCCGCCCTTGAGCCCGAGGTTGTCGCCGTACACCTCATCGCCCGGGCGGAACCGTGTCACCTCTTCTCCGACCGCGTCGACCACCCCGGCGATGTCCGACCCCAGTATCGGACGACCCGGATGCCGGAGCCCGCCGACTCGTGAATATCCCGGAGAGCCGCGCAGGGACTCCCAGTCACTGAGGTTGATCGACGTAGCGGCAACCTTGATCCGCACGTGGTTCGCACCAGGCGTGGGCACCGGGACGTCTGCGACTCGCAGCACCTCGGGGCTGCCGTACCTCTCGTAGACCACGGCCTTCACACCACCAAAGTAGTCGAGACCGCCGCGCGATCCACGGCATGACAGGAGGTGCGCGCCTGCTCCCAAGGTGCGGCATCCCGCCGCGTGAGGACGTGGCTTGGACGAGCGTCCAAGCGGCCACATGGACAGCGACGACCTGCCGACCTACGTTGGGTCGAGCGGTTACTGTCGTGGGCTTGCAGGTTGGTTCGTGGGGCGTTGAGCCCCGTACCGCGGCCCCAGCTCCGGAGGCAGGGTTCTGCGTCCGCGGGTCAGGCGGCTTCGGGAGCTGGGAGGATGCCGAGCTGGCCGAGTAGTCCGGCGACGTCCATGATGATGCGGCTCTCGACGAAGATGCCGTCGTGGAAGCGGTCGATGGTCCAAGCCTCGATGGTGACGGTGCGTCCGGTCGCCGGGATGCCCATGAACCCGCCGAGGTGAGTGCCTGTCCAGGTGGAGAAGCCCATCACCCTGTCGCCCTCGACCAGCGTGTCGTGGACTGTCCAGTGCAGGTCTGGGAAGCCGGCGAACATCGTGCCTAGGGCACTGGCCAGGCCTGTGCGGCCTTGGCCTTGGCCTGGGAGCGGATTGAGCTCGACGAAGTTTTCGGCGACGAGCTCGACGAGGGCCTGGTCGAGGTCTTGGGCGTTGATCACGTCGTCGATGAAGCGCTGCATCAGCGTCCGGAGGTCGTGCTCCTGCTGAACGGTGGCGCGGGTCGTGGTGGCAGTCATGATGGTGTCGATCCTTTCGATGGAGTGCTGTGCCGAGTGGTTCAGAGGGGCAGCGGGTGGCGCATCACGCCGGCGCCGGGGAGTCGTCCGGAGAGGGTGCGGATGAAGTCGAGCGCGTCCATCTCGACCTGCTCGCCTCCCACGCCCTGGCTGAACGTGCCACCGGCGGCGCCGGTCAGGTGTAGGTCGAACGGCTCGCCGTGGAGGTCGGCCCACTCTCGGACGATGTCGGCGACCAGGGCTCCGTCATGGGCGGAGTCAGGCTGCATGGGCCGGCCGATCACGGCGTGGATATCGATGCGATGCGCCCAGAGGTCGCGGGTGAAGCCGACTTCGAGGAGGTAGTTCACCGGCTTCCAACCGATGGGGTCCCCGAACGGGACCGGGGTGTAGCGCATCGGCAGTGGAGTGCCGAACCGGCCCTTGACCGCCCTTGCGCCGACTGCCTGGAGCTGCTCGATGACCTGGTCGTTTGTGAGCGCGGCGCGCTCGCGGATCTGCAGCTCGTTGAGCCCGTCGACCCAATGGTGGGCGTGAATCTCCTTGTTGATCGGAAGGCCGCGGCGTAGCTGGTGCAGGAAGACCAGCGGGGAGGCCTGGGCATCGGCGGAGCCGAGGACGTGCAGGACCATCGTGCGAACGTCCCAGCCGATGCAGTCAGTGGGCGTGGCCCATTCCTGCGGTGTCAGAGAGGCGGTGAGGGCCGCGAACCTTTCGAACTCGGCCGAGGCGAGAACCCGAGCATCCTGGCGCGTGATGCGGGTGACTCCAGTGGTGTTTGTGATCATCGAAATCTTCCTTCCGTGGCGTTGTCGACCAGGGCGTCGATCATCCGGTTCAGGTGCCGAAGCCACCTGTCCCCGCCCGGGTCGTTGCTCAGTTGAGCCTCGATCAAACCGGCGGTCATCGCGACGAGGCAGTCGATGTCGCCCTGGTCGGTCATGCCGGCCTCGTTCATCACGGTCACGAAGCGGCCGAGCGCCTCCTGAGCCACCGAGTAGGACTCCATACTCGGTTCGAAGCCCGGGATCACCCGGCGGAACAGCAAGGAGTTTCGGGCCGGGTCCGCCACGGCGAAGTCGGCGAACGCGCCAAGGTAGGCCTTGAGCGCCGCACGCGGGTCGACGGGAGGATCGATCGAGTCGAGCGTCGCGAGCAACTGCCGGTTGCCTTCGGCGAACATCACGTCATACAGGGCGTTCTTGGAGTCGAAGTAGGCATACAGCGACGGCTGCTGCATCCCGACCTCTTTGGCCAGGTCCCGCAGCGAGACCAGTTGGATCCCCCGCTCACGCGCCAAGGCCCAGGCCGCCTCAACGATCGTGGCGAGCTTGGCTTCACGACGCTGGGCGACCTTGCTCACGGGCACGGGCTGTCCTCTCCTCAGATCTCCTATCGGTGATAGGCAGTTTCGCCTATCACCGATAGGGCTGTCAAGCCCACACCCGAATCGTGTGCGCGGCCCGCTGGTGGGCCGAGGACCCTCGACGACCACCCGCCCGTGAGTGCGTCACTGCGTTGCTTGTCGACCTCGGGGTCGCTCTGGGTGTCGGCCCGGGTCAGGGGTCAGACCGGTGACCCTGCTTTCGCGTGCAGGGCCTGGCGTGCATACTCCAGATCGGAGGT
>JBDSNZ010000311.1:0-16680 GCA_039915055.1 Ornithinibacter sp. | reverse complement strand
GGCGGTTTCCGTCGTCGTCGAGCCGGTTGCCGTCGTCATCGGTGCGCACGTCCGGGTCGAGCTCGTCGGCGCGCCGCAGGCGATCATCGCGCTCCTCGCGCACGGCCCCGGCTTCCTCTGCGCGCACACCGGCATCTCGTTCGAGCCGCTCCGCCTCGACCTGCTTCTTCTGGGCCTCGGCCCGAGCAAGGTCGGACTGCGCCTGCACCTCGGTGGCACGAGCCTCCCGTTCGCGCAGCTCGCGGTCGTGCTCGGCCGCTTCCTCGCGGATGTCCGCCGCCTTCGCTCG
The DNA here is from genome assembly GCA_039915055.1 of Ornithinibacter sp. GTDB lineage: Bacteria > Actinomycetota > Actinomycetes > Actinomycetales > Dermatophilaceae > Fodinibacter. The sequence continues at coordinate 16,391 of JBDSNZ010000311.1, read as the reverse complement.
GCCGGCCTCGGCGCGTCTGGCTCCGTTGCGCGACATGAAGACGGCTGCGATGACGGCGATCACCACGATGACAGCGATGACAGCGATGACGGTGATGATGGTGGCAGGGTCCATGGTGGTGCTCCAGACGTCAGGGAGGCGAACACCCCAAACTATCCGGCCCCCGGCCGCAGCGGGCCGCTGAGTGACACCCGGATCGGCCGACGCTCACGCCAGGCGAGTGAGCCAACCATGGGTGTCCTTCGCCCGCCCGTACTGGACGTCGAGGAGCGCAGCACGGATGGAGTTCGTGACCTCTCCGCCTTCCTCACCCGCGGTGGAGGCAGCCGAACCCCCTTCCCACCGCAGCTCACCGACCGGGGTGATGACGGCAGCGGTGCCGCACGCGAAGACCTCCCGGATGTCGCCGCTGGCGACACCGTCCTTCCACTCCTGGATCGGGATGCGCCGCTCCTCGGGCTCCAGCCCGAGCTCCTTGGCCAGCTCGAGGATCGAGCTGCGGGTCACACCCTCCAGGATCGAGCCGGTGAGCTCCGGAGTGAGAAGGCGGTTGTCGGAGGTCACGAAGAAGAGGTTCATGCCCCCGAGCTCCTCGATGTAGGTGTGCGTCGAGGAGTCGAGGAAGACGGCCTGGTCGCAACCGTGCTCGATGCCCTCGAGCTGCCCGGCGAGCGAGGAGGCGTAGTTGCCCCCGGTCTTGGCGGCGCCCGTGCCACCGGTGCCGGCCCGCGCGTAGTGCTCCGAGATCCACAAGGTGACCGGCTTCAGGCCACCGGAGAAGTAGGCCCCGGCGGGGGACGCGATGAGGCAGTACGTGACCTCGTTGGCCGGTCGCACACCGAGGAAGGCCTCGGAGGCATACATGAACGGGCGCAGGTAGAGGCTGGTCTCGCCGGTGCCCGCCGGCGGCACCCACGGCTCGTCGACCTCGACGAGAGCGCGCAAGGAGGCGAGGAAGTCTTCCGTGGGGAGCTCGGGGAGGGCGAGCCGGCGGGCGCTGCGCTGCATGCGCGCCGCATTGGCTTCGGGGCGGAAGGACCAGACCGAGCCATCCTCGTGACGGTAGGCCTTCAGCCCCTCGAAGATCTCCTGGGCATAGTGCAGCACCGCCGCACTCGGCATGAGCTGCACCGGCCCGTAGGGCTCGACGCGCCCCTCGCCCCATCCGCCGTCCTTGGTCCAGATCGCCCGCAGCATGTGGTCGGTGAAGTGCACCCCGAACCCGGGGTTGGCGTGGATCTCGGCACGTCGCTCCGCGCTCGCCGGGGAGGGGTTGCGGTGCAGGTCGAACGTCAGGCTCATGGGACTCGCGGGTCCTTTCCTCGGGAGGCGTCGGTGCGTGCCTGTGAGGTTACCCGCCGTTGGCACCCGCACCGGTCGGGGTCGCGCGGATGCCGGTGCGCTGGTCGGTCGACGGTCTTCCGGTCGTCGTGCGTCCGGTCAGAGCCGGGCGGCGATGGCGTCGCCCACCACGGTGGTCGAGCGCGCGGCGCTCCCTCGCTCGGCGAGATCCGCCGCCACGGCCCGCTCCACCCGCGCTGCCTCGGTGACGAGGCCGAGGTGCTCCAGGAGCATCGACACCGACAGCACCGTGGCGGTCGGATCGGCCTTGGCCTGACCGGCGATGTCCGGTGCGGAGCCGTGCACCGGCTCGAACATGCTCGGGAAGCGGCGCTCGGGGTTGATGTTGCCGCTGGCTGCCAACCCGATCCCGCCGGCGATGGCTGCGGCGATGTCGGTGATGATGTCGCCGAAGAGGTTGTCCGTGACGATGACGTCGAAGCGACCTGGGTCGGTCGCGAGGAAGATCGTCGCCGCGTCGACGTGCTGGTAGGCCGTCTCCACGTCGGGGAACTCCGACCCCACCTCCTCCACGGTGCGCCGCCACAGGTGACCGGCGTGGGTCAGGACGTTGTGCTTGTGGACGAGGGTGAGGTGCCTGCGCGGTCGGGCCTGTGCGCGCGCGAAGGCATCCCTCACGACGCGCTCGACACCGAATCGGGTGTTGATGCTCACCTCGGTCGCGATCTCGTGGGGCGTGCCGGTGCGCAGCGATCCGCCATTCCCGACGTAGGGGCCCTCGGTGCCCTCGCGCACGACGACGAAGTCGATGCCGCCAGGGGCCACGCGCTCGACGGCCAGGGGGCTCTGCACCCCCGGGTAGAGCCGGGCCGGGCGCAGGTTGACGTAGTGCTCCAGGGCGAAGCGCAGTGGCAGGAGCACGCCGCGCTCCAGGACGCCGCTCGGGACACCCGGGTCGCCGATCGCGCCCAGCAGGATGGCGTCGTGCCCGGTGATCTCCTCGAGCACCGAGGCAGGGAGCGTCTCGCCGGTGGCGTGCCAGCGACGGGCACCGAGGTCGTACTCGGTCGTGGAGACCGTGGTGCCCGAGCCCGCGGTCACCGCACCCAGCACCTTCAGGCCCTCGGCCACGACCTCGGGTCCGATGCCGTCGCCGCCGATGACGGCGATGTCGAGGGTCTGGACTGCGCTGTCGCTCATGGGCTCCAGCCTAGGTAGCAGTTCCGGGATACGGACGGCCGTCCCATCCCGTGGTCGGGTGGGACGGCCGTCGCGGTGGCCCGTCGGGGGACGGTGCTCGCTGGGCTCACTCAGTCGTCGGAGTGGCCCTGGTCGCGCAGGTCCATCGACTCCTGGAGTGCCTGTCGGGCCAGGGTCGCCTCGTCGAGCGTGCTGTTCTCGTTCATCGTGCTCTCGTCTCCGCGGCATCGTGCCGCTCTCGTGAAGGGTGGTTCGGGTGCTCGAGCCGAGGTTGCTCGGCGAGCGGCCGGCGACGTCGCAGGGTCTCCGCGACGAGGGTGCTGGCTATCGGACCTCGTCGCGGCCGGGAATGAGGAGTACCCCGAGCTGCGCCATGGCAACGACGGTACGTGGACGCCCGGCGAGCCGTCAGGGGGTTTTCACGATGTGGACGCTGCTCCGACTGAGACACGCGTCACGCTGTCCGCAACCGACGGAATCCGCACCATTCCCTCGCCAACCGCCGCAATCCCGCGGCCGGTCACGGCCGGCGCCCTGTCGCCAGCACCCTGCGAAACAGGTCCCCGCGCTCGAGGACACGCCGTCCCTCGGCCCGCATCGACTGCGGTGCCGGGTCGGGCGACGGAGGGAGGTCGACCACTGCTCCCCATGCGGCTCGCTCGTCGGCGAGCCAGTCCTCACGCGACCGAGCCCGCTCGTCGGCGAAGCCGGCACCTCTGAGCCCGCGGGCGGGATCGACGCGGCGGACTCGGGTGGGAACTGCGCGGCATCCGGACACAGCACCGCGGTGACCGATGCCGTCGCAAGCCCCGAAACGGTCATGTCTGCGACCCGAGGGTCCGCGCGGCCGCGAGAGCAAGGAGATCGCCGTTGGCGAGCCTGGTCGGTGGGTGGCGTTGCTCGGGCAGGCGTGCCGGGTCAGACGAGGTCGACGACCCGCACGGTGTCCTCGCCGATCTCGGCCTGGAGGGCACTCACGATGTCTTCGGGAATGGCGCTGTCGAGCGTCAGCGCCACCAGCGCCCGGCCCGAGTCGTCATCGCGCGAGACCTGCATCCCGGCGATGTTGACTGCGGCGTCACCGAGGAGCTTGCCGATGGCACCGATGACCCCGGGCCGGTCGACGTAGGAGAAGAACGCGAGGTGCTGGCTGATCGGGATCTCGAGCTCGAAGCCGTTGACACCGATGATCTTCTGCACCATCTTCGGGCCCGTCAGGGTGCCCGCGACCGACACCACCGTGCCGTCCGCAAGAGTGCCACGCAGCGTGGTGACGTTGCGGAAGTCCTCGGAGACCTCGTCGGTCAGCAGGCGCGACTCGCAGCCACGCTCGGCGGCCAGCAGGGGTGCGTTGACGTAGGTCACCGGGTCCTCGGTGATGTCGGTGAACAGGCCCTTGAGCGCTGCGAGCTCCCAGATGGACACGTCGTGGCTGGTGATCTCACCGCGCACGTCGACGTCGAGCTGCACCGGCACCGATGCCGCGAATGCCGTGAACACCCGACCCAGCTTCTCGACGAGGTCGATGCCTGGGCGCACCTCCTCGGCGACGGCCCCGCCGGAGACGTTGACGGCATCCGGCACGAGGTCACCGCTCAGAGCGAGGCGCACGGACCTGGCGACTGCGACGCCTGCCTTCTCCTGGGCCTCCTCGGTCGAGGCACCCAGGTGGGGGGTCACGACGACGGACTCGAAGGCGAAGAGCGGGCTCTGCGTGCAGGGCTCGGTCGCGAAGACGTCGAGCCCGGCTCCCGCGACGCGCCCCTCACCGATGGCGTCGGCGAGCGCCTCCTCGTCGAGCACACCGCCGCGGGCTGCGTTGATGATGCGCACGCTCGGCTTCACCTTCGTCAGCGCCTCCTTGCCGATGAGGCCAATCGTCTCCGGCGTCTTGGGCAGGTGGATGGTGATGAAGTCACTCTCGGCCAGCAGCTCGTCGAGGGTGACCAGGCGGGCCCCGAGCTGCCCGGCGCGCTGCACCGAGACGTAGGGGTCGTAGGCGAGGATCTCGACGCCGAAGCCCTTCATCCGCTCGGCGACGAGCTGCCCGATGCGCCCGAAGCCGACGATGCCGACCTTCTTGTCGAGCACCTCCGCGCCGCCGTACTTGCTCCGCTTCCAGGCTCCGTTCTTCAGCGCCTCGTTCGCGGGGGCGATGTTGCGCGCACAGGCCAGCAGCAGGCCGACGGCGAGCTCCGCGGCGCTCGTGATGTTGGAGGTGGGCGCGTTGACGACCATGACGCCCGCCTTGGTCGCGGCCGCGACGTCGACGTTGTCGAGACCCACGCCTGCGCGGGCGACGACCTTGAGGTTCTTGGCCGCGGCGAGTGCCTCGGCATCGACCTTGGTCGCCGAACGGATCAGGATCGCGTCGACGTCGGCGATCGCCGGGAGCAGCGCTGCGCGGTCGGCGCCGTCGACGTGGCGCACCTCGAAGTCCGGTCCGAGGGCGTCGAGGGTTGCCGGGGACAGCTCTTCGGCAATGAGGACGACGGGCTTGGTCACGAAGGGCCTACTCTCGGTGCGCTGTGGGATGCCGTCCACGAGCCGGCCGCGAGCCGGTCACCGTGGTGGCGACGGGCCGCCACCCGGGAGGGCGCGACCATCCGACACGCCCTCGTGCCGGGGCTCCATGATAAGTCGCGTCCAGCCCCTGGACGCCCGCGCCCACGATGTGACCCTCATCGCGAGCCGCCAACGGGAGGGTCGACGTCGCGGGACCCAAGGGCGTCTTCCGCGGCAGATCGCTCCAGGCGACGCGAGAGGAGCACGATCGCCGCCACCACCGTCACCGCGACGACGGCCCACCACCAGGACAGCGTCCCCAGCCAGGCGTCGAGCACCGCGAAGCCCACCGTCGTGTACACCACCGACCAGAGCAGGGCACCCACGGTGACCGCCGGGAGGAACCGGCGCTGCGGCATCCGCAGCATCCCTGCCGAGGCGTTGATCGCGCTCTGGACCCCGACGGTGAGGAAACCCACGGTGACGGCCGGGGCGCCGAAGCGCTGCACCCACCCCTCGGCCCGCTTCACGATGGGTCGCTCGAGGCGATCGGCCCACCGGGTGCGAGCACCGCCGGCCCGCACCCCGCGCCCGACCCAGTAGGTCGCGTTGCCGCGCACGAACGCGCCCGCCCACAGCACCACGAAGACGACCCAGACCGGCCACTTGTCGACGAGCGCCTCCACGCCCCCCACCCTAGGACGCACCCGTCGAGTGAACAGAACTCGCCGTGTCGCCGGGGGCGCGCACGGCGAGTTCTGTTCACTCGACGGGTTGGAGCGGGGGGTCAGCGGGCTGCGGAGCCCTCCACATAGTCCTGGTCGCGGTCGGAGTCGACCCACGCCATGAGCTTGCGCAGCTCGCGACCGGTCTCCTCGATCGGGTGGGCCGCGCCCTTCGCCCGCAGCGCCGTGAACTCCGGGCCGCCTGCGTCCTGGTCGTCGATGAACCGCTTGGCGAACGCGCCGCTCTTGATGTCGGCGAGCACCGCCTGCATGTTCTCCTTCACCGAGGGGTCGATGACGCGCGGACCCGAGACGTAGTCGCCGTACTCCGCGGTGTCCGAGACCGACCAGCGCTGCTTGGCGATACCGCCCTCGACCATGAGGTCGACGATGAGCTTGAGCTCGTGCAGGCACTCGAAGTACGCGACCTCGGGCTGGTAGCCCGCCTCGACAAGGGTCTCGAACCCATACATGACGAGCTGTGAGGCGCCACCACAGAGCACCGACTGCTCACCGAACAGGTCGGTCTCGGTCTCCTCGGTGAACGTCGTGCCGATGCCGCCGGCGCGTAGCCCACCGATGGCCTTGCCGTAGGACTTCACGAGGTCCCACGCGCTGCCGGAGGCGTCCTGCTCGACCGCCAGGAGCACCGGCACGCCGCGGCCGTCGACGAACTCGCGCCGCACGAGGTGCCCGGGGCCCTTCGGCGCGACCATGATGACGTCGGAGCCTGCCGGCGGCTGGATGTAGCCGAAGCGGATGTTGAAGCCGTGCCCGAAGAGCAGGGCGGCGCCCTCGGCGAGGTTCGGTGCGATGTGCTCGGCGTAGACGGTGCGCTGCACCTGGTCGGGGGTGAGGATGACGACGAGGTCGGCCTCCTTCACGGCATCCGCGACGGTGAGCACGCGAAGCCCCTCCGCCTCGGCCTTGGGCCGGGACTTCGAGCCGTCCGCCAGGCCGACGCGCACGTCGACCCCGGAGTCGCGCAGGTTCAGCGCGTGGGCGTGGCCCTGGCTGCCGTAACCGATGACCGCGACCTTGCGGTCCTGGATCACGGCCATGTCGGCGTCGTCGTCGTAGAACATCTCGGCCATGGTGCGGGCCTCTCCTTCGGTCGGGGTGGTGCTTCGGGTGGACTGTATGCCGTGTGCCGCGTCGGTGCGGGTCGCGTCTCAGGCGGTGCGCAGGCTGCGGTCGGTGATCGAGCGCGGGCCGCGACCGATGGCGACGATGCCCGACTGGACGAGCTCCTTGACGCCGTAGGGGTCCAGGACCTCGAGCAGCGCCGTGAGCTTCTCGCTCGTGCCGGTCGCCTCGATGGTGAGCGACTCGGTCGCCACGTCGACGACCTTCGCGCGGAACATCTGGACCATCTCGAGCACCTGGCTCCGGGTTGCCGCGTCGGCCCTGACCTTGATGAGCATGACCTGGCGCTGGACCGCGGCCGTGTCGTCGAGCTCGACGACCTTGAGCACCTCGACGAGCTTGTTGAGCTGCTTGGTGACCTGCTCCAGCGGCAGCCGGTCGACGTCGACGACCACGGTCATCCGCGAGATCTCGGGGTACTCGGTCTCACCGACCGCGAGGGAGTCGATGTTGAAACCACGGCGGGAGAAGAGTGCGGCGATCCGGGCGAGGACGCCGGGCTTGTTCTCGACGAGGACGGAGAGGGTGTGCTTGGACATCGTCGTGCCCTTCAGGCTCGGGGCGTGCCGGACGGCACACCATCGTGGTCGGGGTCGAGCCCCTGGTCGTCGGCCTCGGACTCCTCGCGGTCCCACTGCGGCGCGGTGTCGCGGGCCACCTGAATGAGGTCGTTGCTGACCCCCGCGGGGACCATCGGCCAGACCATCGCGTCACGGTGGACGACGAAGTCGACCACCACGGGCCGGTCGTTGATCTCCATGGCCGCACGGATCGTCGCGTCGACGTCCTCGGTGGTCTCACAGCGCAGCCCAGCACAGCCATAGGCCTCGGCGAGCTTGACGAAGTCGGGCACGCGGGAGCCGACCGAGGTGTGTAGGTCGGTGTTGGAGTAGCGCTTGTTGTAGAAGAGCGTCTGCCACTGGCGCACCATGCCGAGCGAGCTGTTGTTGATGATCGCGACCTTGATCGGGATGTTGTTGATGACGCAGGTCGCGAGCTCCTGGTTCGTCATCTGGAAGCACCCGTCACCATCGATGGCCCACACGGTGCGGTCGGGCTCCCCGACCTGGGCACCCATGGCGGCCGGCACGGCATACCCCATGGTGCCGAGGCCCCCGGAGTTCAGCCACGCGTTGGGTCGCTCGTACTGCACGAACTGCGCGGCCCACATCTGGTGCTGCCCGACCCCCGCGACGTAGACGGCCTCGGGCCCGACGATCGCACTGAGCCGCTCGATGACGTACTGCGGTGCAAGGGATGCCTCCTCGGGCTCGGTGTAGCCGAGCGGAAACAACTCCTTCCACCCCGCCACCCGCTCCTGCCACGCGGAGTAGGAGCCACGCCGACCTGCGTCGATGTCGGCGTCGACGGCCTCGATGAGGTCTGCGATGACCGCCTTGCAGTCACCGACGATCGGCACGTCAGCGACGCGGTTCTTGCCGATCTCGGCCGGGTCGATGTCTGCATGGATGACCTTGGCATCCGGGGCGAAGGAGGCGAGCAGGCCGGTGACCCGGTCGTCGAAGCGCGCCCCGAGGGTGATGAGCAGGTCTGACTTCTGCAGTGCCGTCACCGCGGACACCGAGCCGTGCATCCCCGGCATCCCGAGGTGGAGGGGGTGGCTGTCGGGCAGGGCCCCTCTCGCCATCAGGGTGGTGACGACGGGGATGCCGGTGAGCTCGACGAAGCGGCGCAGCTCCTCGCTGGCCCGCGAACGGATCACTCCCCCACCGACGTAGAGAACGGGGCGCTCGGCCGCGGCGATGAGCCGTGCGGCCTCGCGGATCTGCTTGCCGTGCGGGCGCGCGACGGGACGGTAGCCGGGGAGCTCGATGCGAGGGGGCCACGAGAACGTCGTCCGCGCCTGCAGCGCGTCCTTGGCGATGTCGACGAGGACAGGGCCGGGACGCCCGGTCGACGCGATGTGGAAGGCCTCGGCGATGACCCGGGGGATCTGGTCGGCGTCGGTCACGAGGTAGTTGTGCTTCGTGATGGGCATCGTGATTCCCCTGATGTCCGCCTCCTGGAAGGCGTCGGTGCCGATGGCACGCGAGGCGACCTGACCGGTGATGGCCACGATCGGCACCGAGTCCATGTGCGCGTCGGCCAGCGGGGTCACGAGGTTGGTCGCGCCCGGCCCTGACGTCGCCATGCACACCCCCACCTTGCCGGTGGCCGAGGCGTAGCCCTCGGCTGCGTGGCCGGCACCCTGTTCGTGGCGAACCAGGATGTGGCGCACCTTCACGGAGTCCAGGAGCGGGTCGTAAGCGGGAAGGATCGCCCCACCCGGTATCCCGAAGACGGTGTCTACATCCATCGCCTCGAGCGAGAGGACCAGGCTCTGCGCGCCGGTCACCTCGATCGGCGCCTTGGAGCGTGCCTTGTGGGCCATCTCCGACGGACTCGGCGCCGACCCCGCGGGGGCGGCGGTGGCCGTGGGGGCTGCCGGCCTGATGTCAGTCACTGCCTGTCACCGCTTTCTCGTTCTGGGCCTCGGGGTGTCCTCGTCCGTACACAAAAAAACCCTCCCGTCCCAGCGGGACGACGGAGGGAGCGCGCCTGGATCGTGCAGTCAGGCGCGCTGCGCAAGTACGAGGACTCGGGTCATGCGACCAACTGTCTACCCGGGGGTATGCCGTGTCAACCGGCGAGACGGCCGATCCCACCATCCGAAACCGTGAGGTCGCTCACGGTGCCGCCTCGTCGGCGCCGAGCGGCGATGCAGAACTGGACGCGCACCTCGGCTGAGTCGATCGCGAAGTTCCAGTTCTTCCACCGTCTCGTCGGCGTCCTCCTCTTCGAGCTTCCTCCTCCTGCTCACCCTGCTCACGACCCCAGCAGGATCGCTTCGCGCCGGTGGGCGCCGTGCGGGCCGAGCACGATCAAACGGATCCGGAGCCCGCGACCGCTGCTGCGCGGTGACCAGTCCCTGCTCGCCCCCGACCCTCGTGGCAGCGCACCCGCGACAGCGTCCGGCCCGAGTGGCACAACGGGTGGTGGGACGGGCCTGAGGATCAATGTCGCGGTGGGGCTTCCGTGACGGGTGGGGCCAGTGTGACAATAGCGCTCGTGTCTCTTCGTGTCTCCCGTCGTCGCACGGGCGCCCTCGCCGCCGTGGTGGTGGTGCTAGCGCTCGGGGCCATGGGCTCGCAGGGCGCCTCCGCGACACCGACGCGCGACCCCGTCATCCCCAGTGCCGGCGCCGTGAGCGCTGCCCGCGAGGCCGCCCTGAGGGTGGCCGCCGAGGTGGCCTCGGTCGAGGCCCAGCAGCAGGCCGCGGATGCACGACTGGTCACTCTCCAACTGAGGCTCGCCCGTGCCGTGACCGCGGACACGCAGGCGCAGCAGGACCTCGCGCTGGCTGATGCGGTGGCGCGAAAGGCCGCGGAGAGCCTCTCCGCAGCCGAGAAGGCGCAGGCGACGGCTCGCCGGGCCGTCGCCGGTCAGGCGGCCCTGCTCTGGACCCACGACACCACCACTCTCAGCACCCTCGATGCCACCCTGACCGCATCCCCTGAGGCTGCGTCCGACCTCCAGTTCGTCCTCGATGCGGGCAGCCACCAGCTCAGCGCCGATCTCGACTCCGCCTCGAGCTCGGCGGCATCGACGGCAGCTCGGCGCAGCTTCCTCGACGCCGCCCGCCGAGACCGGTCCGCAGCAGCGGATCGTGCCCAGTCGGCCCGTGCCACCGCGGAGTCGACCGCAGTGACAGCGAGCACCGAGGCCACCGCCCTCGCCGAGGAGCAACAGCGGTTGAGCGTTCGGCGTGACACGCTGCAAGCCGATGCCGCAGTTCTCGCAGCCGACAGGACCAGTGGACTGAAGGCCCAGGCCCAGGCCAAGGCGCGGGCGAGGGCCGAGGCCAAGGCGCGGGCGGCGGCACGCTCCGCTGCGATCGCGAGAGAGCAGGCCGCGCGCGACCGCGCCGCTCGGGCGGCGGCCGCCACCCCCACCATCGGCGTCGGGTCCGTCACGGTCCGCGCGGGCCGCGGCCCGGTCACGGCCACCACGACGAACGCCAGTGGTGGCGGAGCACACCCGGTCAGCTCCGGCGGCACCGGCGGCACCAGCACCACCAGCACCACCAACACCACCAGTGGCGGGAGCGGCATCAGCAGCGGCGGCAGCGCCCCGCCTGGCGGACGGAGCCCCGCCGACGCCCAGGCGGTCGCCCGGTCGATCATGGCCTCCTACGGCTGGGGTGACTCCCAGTTCCCCTGTCTGGTCGACCTGTGGAACGGCGAGTCCGGGTGGAGCTGGAGTGCCACGAACCCGAGCTCGGGGGCCTACGGCATCCCCCAAGCGCTTCCCGGCTGGAAGATGGTCAGTGCCGGCAGCGACTGGCTGACCAACCCGACAACTCAGATCCGGTGGGGGATGACCTACATCAAGGGCCGCTACGGGAGCCCCTGCGCCGCGCGCAGCACCTGGCTCGCCCGCTCCCCCCACTGGTACTGAGCTCGATCGCGAGCCCGTCCCGAGCAGACCTCCCGTCGCCGGCTCCGATCCGAGGTCACCCGCTCCGATTGGCGTGTATCAGTGTGGCCAGTCGGGCCCTCCTTCGGTCATGAGCCACGGAGATGCAGACAACGGAGTCACGACACCACGGTCCTCGTTCTACGACCAAGGGCGCTTTGGGCGGATGTTCCCTACGCTCGCCCCCTTTGCAGCGGACACCCCGACGACCCGTCAGGCCCTCCTCGAGATCGGGAGCCCGGGCGGGATCATGGACGCCCAGGACGACCTGAGCAACGCGGTTGCCCTGATCACCTCGCCGGCGTCGAGCCTGCACAACCCGGACAACCCCGCCCTGACGGCCGGCTTCACCTTCCTTGGGCAGTTCATCGACCACGACATGACCTTCGACCCCACGTCCAGCCTGGCCCGGCGCCAGGACCCGGAGTCGATCCGGAACTTCCGGATCCCCGCGCTCGACCTCGACAACGTCTACGGTGGCGGGCCTGGCGTCAGCCCCGCGCTCTACGACGCCACGGTCGACGCTGGGCGCACGACGATGCTCGTCGAGGAGATCCACGGTTCCTCGGCCGTGACCATCGACGGGCACTCGCGGTTCGACCTCCCCCGCAACAGCCAGCGGGTGGCGATCATCGGGGACCCCCGCAACGACGAGAACCTCATGGTCTCCCAGCTCCACCTCGCCTTCCTCCGCTTTCACAACACCGTGGTCGTCGACGTCAAGGCCGACCTCGGGCCCGCCTACACCCCGGAGGAGATCTTCGTCGAGGCCCAACGGATCGTGCGCTGGCACTACCAGTGGATGGTGCTGCACGAGTTTCTTCCCCGCACGATCGGAAGCGACCTCGCGAACGACATCCACACCAACGGCAGGAAGTTCTACGCCTGGCGGAACGACCCTTACATCCCCGTCGAGTTCTCGGTGGCCGCCTACCGCTTCGGCCACTCCCAGGTGCGTCCGAGCTACCGAGCGAACTTCGGCACCTCTGCCACCGATGCGACCCGACAGTTCTTTGGCCTCGTCTTTGCTCCGGGTGACCCAAACCCCCTGGACCCCAACGATCTTCGTGGGGGGTGTCGCGCGCCGCGCCGATTCATCGACTGGCAGACCTTCTTCGACTTCGGCGACGGGAAGGTGCGCCACAACAAGAAGATCGACACCACCTTGTCGAGCATCCTCTTCCAGCTCATGGGCATGGCGAGCGGCACCCCCGACTCACTCGCCATCCGCAACCTGCAGCGCAACCTCACGATGAAGGTCCCGTCGGGTCAGTCGGTGGCGAAGGCGATGGGTCTCACCCCGCTGCCGCCCACCACTTTCACCGACCTCGCCGAGCACCACCTCGACGCGCGGACCCCGCTGTGGTTCTACGTGCTGCGCGAGGCCGAGGTGTCGGCGGGCGGGGAGCACTTGGGACCGGTCGGCGGGCGGATCGTCGGAGAGGTCATCCACGGCCTCATCGAGTCCGACAGCCAGAGCTACCTCAGTCAGGATCCGGAGTGGGTCCCCACCTACGGGACGGGCGGGACGTTCGGCGTCACCGACCTGTTGCTGGCTGCGGGCGTCGTCGGCACCCTCTGAGCGATGCCCGCGGCCACCAGCGCCGGGACGCCCGCCTCAGACCTGCGCGCTCGCGAGCTGGCCGAGCAGCTCTGGGCCCCGGCTGTCCAGCCGCCTGCCCCCGAGGACGACACCTGTTGCCAACACGCCGAGTCCGTATGCCGTCCCCATCACCAGGGTGGCCCACCGGCCCACCGGCGAGCCGGACGTCAGGATGACGACGACGATCACCGGTGCGGTCAGCAGCATCGGCCCCACGAAGGACACGATGGCCGTCAGGCACCCCTGGGCGGCCCCACCGGAGGTCGCCGCGAACGGGTTACCACCGGTGCGCGGCGCGGTGCCGGGCAGCACCGACCCGACACCGACGGCGAGCCCGAGGCTGGTGAAGAACGCGGCGAGGATGACGGTGAGCCACGGCAGCGCGGCGTCGATCACGCCGAGACCCACGGCCACGGCATACGCAAGGAGCACGACCGGACCGAAGACCACCGTGGACGCGAGCGCTCGGCCGAGCCGGTCCTCCCACCCACGCACCCCGACCGCCACATGGAGCCACCAGGCCTGGCCGTCGAAGGCGAGGTCGTTCATCAGGGTGAGCCCGGCGAAGACCGCGAGGGTGACGACGCCGATCCCGGCGAAGCCCGGGGTGCCGGTGAACACGGCCTGGAGGATGAAGAAGACCGGGAGCACCGCCGTGCGCAGAGCGATGCTCACGAGCCGACTGTCCCGATACCAGGCGCGCACCCGGCGCGCGGCGATGCTCGCGGTGGGCGACGTGCCGAGCAGCCGCGGCAGGATGTGCCCGCGTCCGATCCGCTGGCCACCGGAGCTCGTGAGCGGCGAGGTGAGGGTCCGCTCGAGCAGTCTGACCCAGGAGACCCACAGCACCGCAACCAGCCCGAGGGCGAGGACCAGATGCGCGGCGGCAGCAGACCAGCGTCCCGTCGCCACGTCGAACGGGAGGGCCCAGGCCCACCCGACAGGGGTCCAGGAGGCGATCCTCGCGGACTCGATCGCGTCGAAGTCACCCAGGGAGCTGGAGAGCGAACCGGTCATCACGAGCACGTTGAACGCCAACGGCAGCAGGGTCACGAGCGAGACGACGACGGCGCCCAGCAACCGCCCGGTGCGGCTCGTCATCACCTTCGCGAGGGCGCTGGTCACCGTTCGGGAGAGCAGCACCGCGGTGACCACCCCGAGCACCGCTGCGAGCGCAGCCGCGGGAACCGCCGTGGGGTGCCCCGCCCACGAGACCACCTGAGCCAAGGACAGCGCGATGAGCATCAGGGCCGGGATGCCGGTGAGCGCGGCGGCGAGGAGCCCGCGGGCGAGATCGTTGGCGCGCACCGGAAGCACGGCGAAGCGCGCCGGGTCGAGAAGGGAGTCCACGCCTGTGGCGATGAGGCTGAGCACGGTCCACATCAGCGTCGCGACGGCGAAGAAGGGAACGGTGAGCGCCGCGACGCGCAGCGGCCTCCCGGCCAGCAGGGCCAGCCCCGGCCCCAGCACCGCGACCACTCCGAGCGCAGCGAGCCCGCCCAGGATCGAGGAGGTGAGGTGCAGCGCACTGCGGGACATCGCGGAGAACCACATCGCGAAGCGGAGCCGGACGATCAGCCCAACCACGCCAGGCCGTCCCCGCCGGTGTCGGTGGCCCCGACGAGCTCGAGGAAACGGTCGTGCAGGCTGCCACCAGCAGTGAGCCCGGCCACGGTGTCCTCGGCGAGCACCCGACCTCCAGATACGACGGCGACCCGGTCGCAGAGCCCCTCGACGAGCTCCATGACGTGGCTCGACATGACGACCGTTCCGCCCCCGGCGACATAGCGCCGAAGGATCGTGCGGATGGTCTGGCCGGACACGGGGTCGACGGCCTCGAAGGGCTCGTCGAGGACGAGCAGCCGCGGCGCGTGGATCATCGCCGCGGCGAGGCCGACCTTCTTCACCATGCCCGCGGAGTAGTCGGCGACCACGGTGCTCGCGTCGCCGGCGAGGCCCAGGATCGTGAGGAGCTCCTGGGCACGATCGGTGACGACGCCGCGCGGCATCCGGCGCAGCGCACCGACGTAGTGCAGCAGCTCACGGCCGGAGAGCTGCTCGAAGAGCCGCATACCGTCCGGCGAGACCCCCATGACGGCCTTCGCGGCGGCGGGGTCGGCCCAGACGTCGATGCCCAGCACTCGTGCCGAGCCTGCTTCGGGTCGGAGCAGGCCCGTCGCCATCGACAACGTGGTCGTCTTGCCCGCACCGTTGGGCCCGACGAGTCCGTAGAGCGACCCACGGGGCACCGCGAGGGAGAGCTCGTGGACGACCCGTCGCCCGCGGAACTCCTTGACGAGGCCGACCAGCTCGAGTGCCGGGCCCGGGGGTCGCTCAGTCACACACCGCGCCCGCACTGGCGCTGCCGACGAGGCGGCGGTACTTCGCCAGCACACCGCGGGTGTACTTCGGCGCGGGGTGGGTGACTCCCTCGGCGCGCCGACGGTCGAGTTCGTCGTCGTCGACGAGGAGGTCAAGGGTGCCCGAGGCCACGTCGAGCCGGATGCCGTCGCCGCCGCGGACGAACGCGATCGGCCCGTCGTCGACCGCCTCGGGAGCCACGTGACCGACGCACAGGCCGGTGGTGCCACCGGAGAAGCGCCCGTCGGTGAGCAACAGCACGTCCTTGCCCAGGCCGGCGCCCTTGATGGCGCCGGTGACGGCGAGCATCTCGCGCATGCCGGGGCCTCCCTTCGGACCCTCGTAGCGGATGACGACCACGTCGCCGGCGGCGATCGTGCCGTCCTCGACGGCATCCATCGCCGCACGCTCGCCCTCGAAGACCCTGGCGGTGCCCTCGAAGACGTCGGAGTCGAAGCCCGCCGACTTCACGACAGCGCCCTCGGGCGCCAAGGAGCCCTTGAGGATCGTGATACCACCCGTCGCGTGGATCGGCTCCGTCATGGCACGCACCACCTTGCCGTCGACGTCGGGCGGTGCGATGTCGGCGAGGTTCTCGGCCATCGTCCTGCCGGTGACGGTGAGGCAGTCGCCATGCAGCAGACCGGCATCCAGCAGGGCCCGCATGACGACCGGAACACCGCCGACCCGGTCGACGTCGGTCATGACGTAGGAGCCGAAGGGCTTGACGTCGGCGAGGTGCGGCACCTTGGAGCCGACCCGCTGGAAGTCGTCGAGGGTGAGGTCGACGTCGGCCTCGTGTGCGATCGCCAGGAGGTGAAGCACGGCGTTGGTGGAGCCGCCGAAGGCCATGACCACCGCGATGGCGTTCTCGAACGCCTCCTTGGTCATGATGTCGCGGGCCGTGATCCCCCGGCGGAGCAGGCCGACGACGGCCTCACCGGACTTGCGGGCGAACCCGTCTCGGCGACGGTCGGTCGCGGGCGGTGCGGCGGAGCCGGGCAGGGACATGCCGATCGCCTCGGCGACCGAGGCCATCGTGTTGGCGGTGTACATGCCGCCGCAGGCGCCCT
>JBDSNZ010000170.1:0-19755 GCA_039915055.1 Ornithinibacter sp. | reverse complement strand
CGGGCACGATCAGCTCGACGTCGACCTCCAGCTCGGTGCCGATGCCGGTGCACTCGGGGCAGGCCCCGAACGGGCTGTTGAAGGAGAAGGAGCGCGGCTCGACGTCGTCCATCGACAGCGGGTGGTCGTTGGGGCACGCCATCCGCTCCGAGAACCGCCGCTCGCGCTCGGGGTCGCCCTCCTCGCGGTCGACGAAGTCGACGACCACCACGCCGCCGGCGAGGCCGAGGGCCGTCTCCACGGAGTCGGTCAGGCGACGCTTCGAGGAGGTGTCCGAGCCCTTCGCCACCAGCCGGTCGATGACCACGTCGATGGTGTGCTTGACCTGCTTCTCGAGCTTCGGCGGCTCGGTCAGCGACATGACCTCCCCGTCGACCCGGGCCCGGGCAAATCCCTTGGACTGCAGCTCGGCGAAGAGGTCGACGTACTCTCCCTTGCGGGCCCGGACGACCGGTGCGAGCACCTGGAAGCGGGTGCGCTCGGGCAGCTCCAGCAGCCGGTCGACGATCTGCTGGGGGCTCTGCCGGGTGATCGGCTCGCCACAGACCGGGCAGTGCGGGCGACCCGCGCGAGCGAACAGGAGCCGGAGGTAGTCGTAGACCTCGGTGATCGTGCCCACGGTGGAGCGCGGGTTGCGGTTGGTCGACTTCTGGTCGATCGAGACCGCCGGGGAGAGCCCCTCGATGAAGTCGACGTCGGGCTTGTCCATCTGGCCCAGGAACTGGCGCGCATAGGCGGACAGCGACTCGACGTAGCGGCGCTGGCCCTCCGCGAAGATCGTGTCGAAGGCCAGCGAGGACTTGCCGGACCCGGAGAGCCCGGTGAAGGCGACGAGCGCATCGCGAGGGAGCTCGAGGCTGATGTCCTTGAGGTTGTGCTCGCGGGCGCCACGGACGACGAGGTGGTCATGAGTCACACCCGCAATGCTAGGTGTCTGCACCGACAGGGTCCCCATCGAGGACGTTGTCGAGGCTTAGGTTGGGGGGATGAGCACCCCGATCGCCGACTATGCCGTGCTGGGCGACACCGAGCGCGCCGCCCTCGTGAGCCGTTCGGGCTCGGTGGACTGGCTCTGCCTGCCCCGCTTCGACTCCTCCTCGTGCTTCGCCGCGCTGCTCGGCACCCCGGATCACGGGCGCTGGCTCCTCACACCGACCGCCGAGGCGCGCACGATCCGCTCCTACCGCGGGGACACCTTCGTGCTCGACACGGTCCACGAGACGGATCGGGGACGGGTGCGGGTGACCGACCTGATGCCGGCGAACGACGGCCGCTCGGACCTGATGCGCGTGGTGGAGGGACTGGACGGCGAGGTCGAGATGCTTCACGAGTGGATCGTGCGCACCGGTTACGGCGAGATCATCCCCTGGGTCTCGCGCCTGACCGACGACGAGGGGCACGACGTCATCCGTGCGATCGCGGGGCCGGACATGCTGGTCCTGCGCGGCACCCGACTGCCCACCCCGGAGGACCACGTGCACCGCGACACGTTCACGGTGCGGGCCGGCGAGCGCCTGGAGTTCTCGATGACCTGGGCTCCCTCGTGGGAGTCCGTGCCGAGCGGACTCCTGGTCGACACCCGGATCGAGGAGACCCAGGAGGTCTTCGGCGCGTGGGTCGAGCGCTGCTCGCACACGGGGCGCTACCGCGACCAGGTCGTCCGCTCGCTGCTCGTGCTCAAGCTCCTCACCGACGAGAAGCGCGGCGGTATCGTCGCGGCTCCGACGACGAGCCTGCCCGAGTCGATCGGGGGCTCGCGCAACTGGGACTACCGCTACTGCTGGCTGCGTGACGCCTCGCTCACCCTGGAGGCCCTCCTCGCGTCGGGATACCTCGACGAGACCCGGACCTGGCGGGACTGGCTCGTGAGGGCGGTCGCCGGGGACCCGGCTGACCTGCAGATCATGTATGCCGTGGACGGTGCCCGTGATCTTGCCGAGCGCGAGCTGGACCACCTTCCCGGTTACGCCGGCTCGCGCCCGGTCAGGATCGGCAACGGCGCGGTGGACCAACGCCAGAGCGACGTGCTGGGCGAGGTGATGATCGCCTTCGACGATGCCCGTCGCCTGGGGCTCGACGAGTCACCGGACACGTGGGCGGTGCAGCGCGCTCTCGTCGACGACCTCGCCGACCACTGGGACCAGCCGGACCACGGCTTGTGGGAGATCCGCGGGCCGATGCGACACTTCACCCACTCCCGGGTGATGGTCTGGGCGGCCTTCGACCGGGCGATCCGGGGAGTCGAGCAGTACGGCCACGAGGGTGACGTCGAGCGGTGGCGCGAGGTGCGGGACACGGTCCATGCCGAGGTGCTGGCCCGGGGCTACGACCCCGAGCGCAACACCTTCACCCAGCACTACGACACCAAGGCCGTGGACGCCTCCCTCCTCCTGATCGGGACCGTGGGGTTCCTCCCGGAGGACGACGAGCGCGTCCAGGGGACCATCGCCGCCGTCGAGGAGGACCTCCTCCACCACGGGTTCCTCCTGCGGTATCGCACGGACACCGGCGTCGACGGCCTGGAGGGCGAGGAGAACCCGTTCCTCGCCTGCTCGTGGTGGCTCGTGAGCGCCTTTGCGGGGTGCGGTCGACTCGACGACGCCATCGAGCTGATGGACCGGCTGGTGGCCCTGCTCAACGACGTCGGGCTGGTCTCGGAGGAGTACGACCCGGTGAAGCAGGAGATGGTGGGCAACTTCCCGCAGGCCTTCTCCCACCTCGCCCTGATCGGTGCCGCCATGTCGATCGAGGCGGCCACGGTCACGCGGGACTCCCAAGAGTAGGTTCGGGGGCATGACGACCCAGGACCTCATCCCGTCGATCAGTGCGCACACCGAGAGGCTCCTCGACACGGCACGCTCGCTGACCGACCAGGGAGCTCCTACCCTGTGCGAGGGCTGGACCGTTGGTCACGTGCTCAGCCACGTGGCGCGCAACGCCGACGGGCTCGCAGGACTCGTGCGCTCGGCGGTGGATGGCACCCGGGAGACGATGTATGCGACTCCGCAGGCCCGGGATGCCGACATCGACGCCGGCGCAGGCCGCCCCATCGACGTCCTGGTGGAGGACGTCCGCGCCTCCGCCGACCGCGTCGACCCGCTCTTGACCCGACTCGGCCCCGAGCACGAGGCGATCATGCTCGAGCGAACTCCCGGGGTGCCCTTCGCACCCGCTGGCCGGCTCCCCTTCGTGCGTCTGCGGGAGGTGGTCTACCACCACGTCGACCTCGACTCCGGATTCGGCTTCGAGGACGTCGAGCCGGATCTCGCCCTGATCTTCCTTCACGAGGAGGTCACCCGCCTCAGGAGGGTCGACGCGCCGCCCGACCTGACGCTCGCGAGCACCGATGGTGAGGAGTGGACCGTCGGGCAGGGCACGGCACGGGTGTCCGGGTCACGGGCAGCCCTGCTGGCGTGGTTGGCACGGGGCGCGCGAACCGGGCTGGACGCCGCCTCCCTCCCCGAGCTGCCGGACGGGCGGTGACCAGATGACCTACACCGGCGACGTGATCCCCGGCGGGCCGAGCGACGCGCGCGAGCTCGGCGCGGCCACCATCCGCAAGATGTCCGTGTCGGCGATGCACAACAACGTCTACCTCATCACCTGCGCGGCCACGGGTGAGCAGCTGCTGATCGACGCGGCCGATGACGCCGACCGGTGCCTCGCTCTGGTCGACGAGGGCACGGGCCGGCTCGACCACCTCGTCACCACCCACCAGCACTGGGACCACGTCCGCGCCCTGGTGGACGTCGCCGCCCGGACGGGGGCCCGCACATATGCCGGAGCCGACGACGCTGACGCCCTCCCCCTGTCCCCGGACGTGCGTCTGCGACAGGGGGACGTCGTCGCCGTGGGCGAGCTGACCCTTGACGTCATCCACCTGCGCGGACACACGCCGGGGTCGGTGGCCCTGTCCTGGGCCGACCCGGACGGCATCCGGCACCTGTTCACCGGAGATGCCCTCTTCCCCAGCGGAGTCGGCAACACGAAGAACCCCGGGCAGAGCTTCGAGAGTCTCTACCGCGATGTCGTGGACCGCGTCTTCAGCACGCACGACGACGACACGTGGTTCTACCCGGGTCACGGCGGCGACTCGACGATCGGGGCCGAGCGACCCGGTCTGGACTCCTGGCGCGAGCGTGGTTGGTGACCCGGCCAGAAAGGGCTGCAGGGCGGCCTCCCGCTCGATGGTGTCGAGCGCGCGCGGCTCGGCTACTGAATCGCGGCCCTCGTCAGCCCATCACGACCACGGTGTAGCCGCCGAATGCCAGCCCGTCCTGAGAGGCAGTGACGCGGTACACGTGGGCGCTGCCCGGGGCGGGCGGGTCGTCGTCCGAGTGCAGGGTGACGTGCGTGCCATCTCCTCGGACCTGGTGGGTCGACCCGAACGATCCGCTCGCCAGCGACAGCCCGACGGTGCCCGTGGCCGATGCAGGCGCCGGAAACGTGCCGCGGACACCCGTCTTCAGCTGGAGCCAGGGCATGTTCGCCGGATGTTCCCGTCGCACGGTCACCGTAGCGGGAGCACCGTACAACGGGCCGACGCCGATCTTCACGCTGTGCTCCAGTGAGGACATCTGCGATGCCGGAACCACGTGGACATTGCGTTGACCCAGGTGGCGGTTGGCCGAGGCGTCCCATTCGGGGAGCGTCAGGAGGTCACCGACGTTGTCCCAGGCTCGCACCATCAGACACTCGTGACCGCCGTTCACGAAGGTCGGCACCCACGGTTCCGGGCACCTGACCACGTGATGCGCACGACCGCTACCACGAGCGCCCAGATGGGTCTTCTGACGTCCGATGAGGTGCGCCCGCTGGGGGTTGAAGCCCAACGTCGGGTCGCACCAGTAGAACTCGACGATGACGTCATGGGCTGCAGCGTGGCCGAAGTTCCAGATATGTGCGTAGACCGTGTTCGGCTTGCCGGTGAGCGCGGTCTCGCCGAGCGTCGGAGGTATCGGCGGTGCGGCATCCGGGTGAACACCGGCGAGCAGGTAGATGTCCGGGCTCTCCCAGAACGCGCCGACAGTTGGTCGAGTACCCGTGTCGCCCGGGTTGCCGCGGAAGAACAGGAACGGATGCGGCGAATCCTTGCGCTCCCCCGGCCAGCTGGTCGCTGGGTGTCTGCCGCGGACGTCATCGATGGTGACCGGCGAACCGTCGAGATCTCCCCTGTTCGTCCCGGGCGTCCTCTTCGGTCGACCCGGGTGGCCACCGCCGGGGTCGCCGGTCGCGTCGCCGTCCCCGCCGGTGCCACAGCTCGGTTGGTGGCTCCCACAGCCTCCACGGCCGCCGCCCCCGCCCTCTCGACGGCATTCGCACCCGCACCCGCACCCGCAGCCACGGTCGCAGCCGCACCGGGCGCCGTGGAGGTCACTGCGATTGTCAGCGCTCATCGCAGACCTTCTTCGGCGGGACCTTGTCCCGGCGCTGCGTCGTGACTCTGGTCGTGCGACGGCGGTCGTCGACGCCGAGGGCGATCGAGATACTGCACTTGCACCGGCAGCTGTTTCCAGGCACCGCTGAGGTCCCGCGACCGGAGGTTCCACTCGCGCGCGCCGCCGTCCCTGGTGGATCCCTCGGGCGGCACTTTCGGCTGCACATACGTCTGGCCGCGAACGTTCTTCGCCGACGTGCCCGGCGCCCGTGTCCAGTCCCAGCAGAGGTATCCGAACCCTCGATCCGCATCGAGGTTGAAATCCACCGGGTAGCCGCCGGAGGACAGGACCCGACCGATCAGGTACGCGGAGAACGGCACGACGTCGCCCAGCGCGTTGCTGGCCCGCCGCTGGGACCCCGCTGACTCCCTGTTCAAGGCGTCGGTGATCACCGGGCTGTACGCGGCCTCGTACTGCCCTCTCTTCTCCCGATCCCCCGGTCGCCCGGAGAACAGCGCGTCCGGCAGGTCGCCCTGACGATACGGGCCGGGAATGGTGAGGCCCTCGGTCTCGCCGAGACGCTCACGCACCCAGGTGCGAACATCCTGAGCCAGTCCCAGCCGGTCCATCTCGGCCTGTACGTCCCACAGCTCCAGAGGCGTGTCGTAGAGCTGTCCGTCGGGGCCTCGGGACAGCGCGGGATGGGCCCACGGGCGACGGTACTCGTTCGGCTTCTCCTTCCAGGTCTGCGCCTGACGTACCGGGAGATACGGGTAGGGCCGCTGCGGGTCATGCGACTGACCGAGGACGTTCGGGTCCAGATCGAGGTTGCCCATGATGTCGGAGGCGTCGGCGAGGGCCTGGGTGAACGCGGCGTCGGCGGTCGATCCCAGGGTGATCAACGCGATGTCGATCTCGTTGGGGACCGCGAGCTCACCATCGTCGTAGAGCCGCTCACCGTGCGGATAGACGAATCCGGTGTGGGCGAGGATCTCGTGTGAGGTCGTGGAGATGTTCCAGCCCAGCATCGCCAGCTCGTGCAACTTGGCTCGCAGCGGTGCGCTGAACGGGCTCGCCAGCATCTTCACGATGTCACCGGCGAGCTTGATCGCCCGCTCGGCCTCCTTCTTGATCCAGTCGATGATCGCCTTGATCGCGTTGCAGAGGTCCTCGACCGGATCGCCGGTGGACGGCCCGGAGAAGTCGGGCAGGCTCGCCAGGTCGGTGAAGTCGGATGCCGGTGGCCAGATGATCGTCTCCGGGACACGCGGTTTGGCGAGGTTGAAGCCCTGGTTGAAGGACAGCTTGTAGAAGCTGATCATGAACCGGTAGCAGACCTTGACCTCCCAGGGCAGCGGATACCCCGGGGGCACCTCGAAGGCCGGTGTCGGTGCGATCTGGGCGAACAACTCACTGAGGGGGCGGTCGATGCCGATGTCGGCCTTGTCGAGGAGGGACAGCAGCGCGCTCTCGGAGCCAGCGAGCCCCGC
The DNA here is from genome assembly GCA_039915055.1 of Ornithinibacter sp. Lineage (GTDB taxonomy): Bacteria > Actinomycetota > Actinomycetes > Actinomycetales > Dermatophilaceae > Fodinibacter. Next base: position 12,887 of record JBDSNZ010000170.1, on the reverse strand, counting down.
TTGAAAGGGGCCACCACCGAGGTTGGCCGGCTCGATGATGGGGTTCTTGGCGTCGTGGTAGGTCGCGATCATCGCCTGGACGATGCCGTCAGCGAGCCAGTCGGGCATCTCACCGTCCACGTCGAGCTGCTTCTTCGCCTCGTCGGGATCATCGGACAGGGTCTCCGGTCGCTGCCAGCCTTCAGGGTGCTCAGGGTCGAGCGCGACGGAGAAGACCAGGCCGCTGCGGTCGATGTCGGGAAACGCCTCGGTCGCACCCATCGCATCGGGCGTCAGCGTGCCGCCCGCGCCACAGTCGCGGTAGTTGTGTGCGTCCATGTGGTTCTCGATGACGTGGTGGCGCTGGTAGTGGGTGCGGAAGGGACCACCACACTGCTCGTTGACGAACGCGTGGGCGATGGTATCGGTGCCCAGGTGACAGACGTAGCCCAGGATGTAGGCCAGGAACTGCTCGTACTGTTGCTTGCTGGCGCCGGCCTTGTGCTGGGCCCGGGCCTGCACGAGCAGGTTGGCCGCCATCTGGCTTGTTCGCCGGTAGTGCAGCATGTCGCTCCAGACGAAACCCTGCTCGTCCCAGCCCTGCCGCATCTTCAGGCTGAACCACGAGAAGATGTCGGCATACGTCAGCACCTCCATCTCGATCACCTGCAGGATGGCGTCGGCGAGGTTGGTGATCGCGGTGGTGAACTCCTGGACGAGACCTCCTGTCAGGTCGTCCAGGACCGTCACGACCTCGTCGACGAACTTCTTGATGGTCTTGTTGTAGACGGCAACGAACTCCTGCCATGCCTTCTGCAGCCTGATCAGGATTCGGGCGATCTCCGCGAACGTCCCGTTGACCTCGGCGAGCAGCAGGAGCAGCGGCTCGTAGTCGTTCTCCTTCGCTGCGTCCCCCCAGTAGTAGGCAGCCATCGCGAGCATCAGCAGGTCGTCCTGGAACGGCGCCGCGGCCAACGGACCCGAGGAGTAGTCCTGGCTGAAGAAGAACAGATCCGGACCCACGGCGCCCAGTGCGGTGAACCGTTCCCACTCCTTCATGATGCGACCGCAGTCCTGCGGCTTCAACCCATCGGCGATCGCGTCGATGCTCGAACCGGCGGCATCGAATGAGGTCGTCGCCGGGTCCGACAGGACGTCGGCGACCCGTCGGGCGGTGTAGATGTGGGTGAAGTGACCAGGCATCGGGACCGCCGCCTCCGGGAGATGCCGACGGAGATCACCGCGGGCACACCTCAGGTGTACTCCCCGCTCCACCACCCGTCAACGGTCGGTGGCTCGACCTACGCCCTCGACCCTTTCGGCGGCTTGGCCCGTGCCCGCGCCACGGCAGGAACGACCCAGGCGGCCAGTGAGGCTGCGTCAGGCAGATCCGCCGCCGCGACCAGAACGACCCCACCCATGGTCCGCTCCCCCATCCTTGCCGGGCGCGCTCCGTGCTCGAGTGCGTCAGCGACGCCGTCCGTGCCGACATGGACCATCAGGTCGTCGCCACCGGCGCCGACGGCCATGTGCGTGTTCACGGTCCAGCACAGGCCACCGAACATCCTGATCTCGCGAAAGCCCGTCGGCCCGGCCGCTGCGTCAACCGCCGCCCTGATCCGCTCGGCGAGCATCTCGTCGTGGGCCACATCCGCCTCCAACCATCGGCCATCTCATCGGCATGCGAGGAACAGCGTCCTCCGCACCGCTGCACATCCGTCGACAGCATGTGCCCAGATCGCTTCCTTCGCAGCCTAGCCGCCGCCTCGCCTGGGTGGACCGCCGCTCGCGAGAGTCGGACCGACCTGCTGCGTAGGGTGCGGATCGCTCGAAATCAGGTCTCCTCTCCCGCCCCGAATCGGCACGCGGCGCAGTAGCGTTGGGGTCGCACTCGCCTTTCACGCGAGGGACCGTCGCCGCTGGTCCAGCCGGTTACCTGGAGGCCCGGTCGGGTCATTCAGGCCAGACGAAAGGGAAGTGAATGATCATTCTCGGAGTGGTACTCCTGATCATCGGGCTGCTCGTGAAGAGCCTCTCCATCCTTGTGACGATCGGCATCATCCTGGTCGTCATCGGGGTGATTCTGGCGATTCTCGGCTCGATGGGCCGCGCGGTCGGTGGGCGCAAGCACTACTACTGACTCCGAGTTCACGACGCCGGCCGTGAGTGTCGTTGTGAGGCAGCGGTTGCCGTCGGAACGACTGACCGCGTTCGGTCGTGGCGGAGAGCCTCGCTCGGTGCAGCGGACGAGGATGGGTGATGCCGCTGTCCCAGTGGTTCCTGACCTCCTGTGAGCGTGGGAATCCCGCGACTCGACTGGATGAACGCCATGCCGGCGGTGAGGCGTGGACCGAGGGCAACCTGGTCCGCCCGCTCATCCACGGGGCGACGTACTATGCGGAGCTCCACGAGCGGGTCTCGAGGATGCGCGCGGGTGACCTCCTGCTGTTCGTCGACTGGCGGGGCGACCCTGACGAGCGCCTCACCAGGGCCTCCGACTCCGCAGTCGGAGGCCTCTTCGCCTGCGCGGCCCGACGCGGTGTCGATGTTCGCGGGCTCGTATGGCGCTCCCACTGGGACCGACTGGCCTTCTCCGCGCGCGAGAACCGACACCTGGGTGAGGAGGTCAACGCCGCTGGCGGCCAGTGCCTGCTCGACATGCGGGTGCGGACCGGAGGGTCGCACCACCAGAAGTTCGTCGTCCTGCGTCACCCTGACCGTTCCGAGCTCGACATCGCCTTTCTAGGCGGCATCGACCTGTGCCACGGTCGCCGCGATGACGCTTCACACCAGGGCGATCCCCAGACCCAGCCGATGGCGGCCGTCTACGGGTCACGGCCGCCGTGGCATGACGTCCAGCTGGCCATCTCCGGACCCGCTGTCGGCGACGTGGAGACGGTGTTCCGGGAACGATGGGACGATCCGCAGGCGCTGAGCCGCAGCCCGCTGAGATGGCTCGCGGACCGCGTCCGAGCCGACCAGCCGAAGATGACGAAGCTTCCGCCCCAGCGCCCCGACCCCGAGCGGGCAGGACCTCATCCGGTGCAGCTGCTGCGCACCTACCCTCGCCGCTTCGGCGGCTACGAGTTCGCACCGGACGGCGAGCGAAGTGTGGCGCTCGGCTACGAGAAGGCCATCAGCCAAGCGCGCCGACTGATCTACATCGAGGACCAATACCTGTGGTCGCCCGACGTGGCGGCCATGTTCGCGGTGGCCCTGCGGCGCAACCCCGGCCTTCACCTGATGGCGGTGCTCCCACTCTTCCCTGACCAGGACGGGCGCATCTCCGAGCCGCCTGACTTGATGGGTCGTGATCGCACGATCTCGACACTTCGCGAGGCGGCACCTGACAGGGTCGCGTTCTACGGTCTGGAGAGCCCTGGCGGAGTCCCGGTCTACGTGCACGCCAAGGTCTGCATCATCGACGACGAATGGGCGTCAGTAGGGTCCGACAACTTCAATCGCAGGTCCTGGACCCACGACTCCGAGCTGTCAGCGGCGGTGTGCGACCGCGGTTACGCGGAGGCGCTGCGGCTCACCCTTGCCCGGGAGCACCTCGAACGCCGCGATCCGGCGGAGCACCTGCGCGACCCCGCCACGGCGTTCACCGCCTTCGCCGACTGCGCCGCGGAGCTCACCCGTTGGTATGACGGTGGCCGCGGAGGCGCCCGGCCACCGGGACGTCTGCGCCCACTGAACGACAGGGCCTTGGGCTGGTGGACGCGAAGGTGGGCCACCTCGCTCTACCACCTCGTCTACGACCCGGACGGCCGGCCTCTGAAGACCAGGATGCGGCGCTCCTTCTGACACCCCGATCGGGTAGACATGGGGGGTGGACTCCTTGCCGTTCTGGGCGTTGGTCGCCGTCTTCGTCCTGGCCGCCGTTGTCGTGTGGGTGGCGGGTATCCAGCTGTCGAAAACGACGGATGTCCTCGATGCGCGGTTGCACCTCGGCAGCGCGCTCGGCGGGCTGATCGTCCTTGCCGTAGCGACCAACCTGCCCGAGATCGCCATCACGGTCAGTGCTGCACTCTCGGGTGACGTGTCGGTGGCGGTCGGAAACATCCTCGGCGGCATCGCGATCCAGACAGTGGTTCTGGTCGCGCTCGACGTGTTCGGTCGACGCGGCAAAGGAGTTCGCCCGCTGACCTATCGGGCTGCGTCCTTGACCCTGGTCATCGAGGCTCTGGTGGTGGTGGCAGTGCTCACCGTGGTCGTCGCCGGCTCGCAGCTTCCCGACGGGCTCATCGTGGCCAGGCTGACCCCCGACGTGGTGCTCATCGCTGTCCTGTGGGTGGTCGGGCTCGTGCTCGTCCAGCGCGCCGGACGATCTCTGCCCTGGCACCTGGACGGCAAGGCTCCTGACGCATCACCGCACCACAGTGGCCATCGACGCCACCAGCCCGAGTCCCCGCACCGCGACTACAGCACGCTCAAGGCCTCAACGATCTTCGCGGTGGCCGCGGTGGCGACCCTGGCCGCGGGCGTCGTCCTGGAACAGGCGGGCTCGGCGGCCTCGAAGCAGATCGGGCTCGGTGGCGTGCTGTTCGGCGCGACGGTCCTTGCCGCCGCCACCTCCCTGCCGGAACTCTCCACCGGCCTGCAGGCCGTGAAGCAAGGTGACGACAACCTCGCCATGAGTGACATCTTCGGCGGCAACGCGTTCCTGCCCGTGCTCTTTCTCCTCGCCACCCTCCTGTCCGGCAAGGCGGTCCTCCCCGCCGCGCAGGCCAGCGACATCTACCTGACCGCCCTGGCGGCCCTCCTGACGTTGATCTACGTCACGGGTCTGCTCTTTCGCCCCTCGCGGCGCATCGCGGGCATGGGGGTCGACTCCCTCGTCGTGCTCGTCGTCTACGCGGTGGGCGTTGCGGGGCTCTTCGCCATCGGGTGAACCGCTGACGGCATCCGTTCACCTGGTCGAGAAGGCCGCGGACTGCTACGTTGCGAGAATTCCTCCTCCACCGTGCGACTCAGTGAATGCCGGGAGAGCTCATGGCAACGAAGCCTGAACAGGACGCGTCTCCACGCCGAGAGATGCTGGTGGGGAAGGGATGGGTCCAAGGCATCGCCCTGGTGATGATCTTCAGCTTCTTCGTCATGGGCATCCTCGCCTACCGCACGTACACCGACTCCATGCCCCAGCCGACGAAGGTGGTCAGTGGCACGGGCAAGACGGTGTTCACCAGCGAGGACATCACTGCGGGACAGGTGATCTTCCAGTCCCGTGGGCTGATGGAGTACGGCTCGATCATGGGCCACGGCGGATACCTCGGTCAGGACTTCACGGCGGAATACCTCCGGAACGCCACGATCTTCACTGACAAGCAGATCCGTGACAGCGGCGCGCAGGACCCCCAGGCCCTCACCGTGAAGGAGTGGCGCACCAACCGCTACGACGAGGCCACCGGTGTGCTCACCTTCACCGACAACCAGGTGGGCGCCTTCGCGGAGGCAAAGAACTTCTACGGCACCTTCTTCGGTGAGGACTCGACCAAGCACGGCCTGAAGCCCTTGCTGCTCACCGACCCACAGCAGGTCCATGAGCTCACCGCGTTCTTCGCGTGGACGGCGTGGGCCTCGGCTGCGGAGCGACCCGGCTTCGACTACTCCTACACCAACAACTGGCCGATGGAGCCCCGCGTCGACAACGGTCCCACGGCTGACATGCTCGTCTGGTCCGGCCTCTCGCTCATCGTCCTCATCGGTGGGACGGGAGCGCTCTTCGCCGTCTACGGCAGGTGGAGCCGGCGCATCGGCTGGCACTCCGAGGAGGCGCCCGCGATCGCCTTCAAGCAGCCCGGCACGGTCGGCCTCACTCGCGCACAGCGGGCCACGGCTTGGTTCTTCCTCGTCATCGCGGTGCTCTTCCTCGCGCAGACCCTCGTCGGCGCCGCAGCGGAGCACTACCGAGCCGACATCCTCTCCTTCTTCGGCATCGACCTGGCCAGAGTGCTTCCGTTCAACCTCGCCCGGACCTGGCACCTACAGCTGTCCCTCTTCTGGACTGCCGCGTCCTTCCTCGCGGCAGGCATCTTCCTGACGCCGATGATTGCCGGACGTGAGCCGAAGCACCAGGGCAAGCTGGCGTACGTCCTGCTCGGCGCGATCGCCGTCGTGGTCTTCGGCTCACTCGCCGCAGAGGCGTTCTCGATCCACGGCTTCGAGTGGGCCACCGGGCCGCTCTTCGCACAGCAGTGGGAGTATCTCGACCTTCCCCGGGTCTTCCAGGCCCTGCTCACCGCCGGCCTCTTCATCTGGATCATCATCATCTACCGAGGGATACGTGGCCGGCTCAGTCGTGAGTCGAAGGGCAACATGCCGTGGCTGTTCTTCTTCTCCGCCCTGACGATCCCGGCCTTCTACGCGGTCGGCCTCCTCGCGACGAGTGAGACACACCTGTCGGTCGCGGAGTTCTGGCGCTTCTGGGTGGTGCACCTGTGGGTCGAGGACTTCTTGGAGCTCTTCACCACCGTGATGGTCGCGTACATCTTCGTCATGCTCGGGGTCGTCCGGGAGAAGATCGCCCTCGGGATCATCCTCATGGACGTCATCCTCTACTCCGCAGGTGGAGTCATCGGCACGATGCACCACCTGTACTTCTCCGGAACACCGGTCGAGCACATGGCGCTCGGCGCATTCTTCTCCGCGGCGGAGGTCATCCCCCTCACCTTCCTGACGGTGGAGGCCTGGGCGTTCATGCAGCTCGGCGCGCGCCAGGAGGCGAAGTCCTCAGCACCGTTCCCGCACCGGTGGGCGGTGATGTTCCTCGTCGCCGTGGGGTTCTGGAACTTCCTGGGAGCGGGCATCTTCGGCTTCCTCATCAACCTGCCGATCATCAGCTACTACGAGATCGGCACCGCTCTGACGGCCAACCATGCGCACGCGGCGATGATGGGTGTCTACGGAATGCTCGCCGTGGGTCTGGCCATGTTCGCCCTGCGCTACCTCATCCCACCGGAGAAGTGGCCCGAGAAGTGGGCCCGTCTGTCCTTCTGGAGCCTGAACATCGGGTTGGCCTGGATGGTGTTCGCCACGCTCCTCCCGCTGGGTGTGGTCCAGCTCTACCACTCGGTCGGCAGTGGTTACTACGAGGCGCGCTCGATCACCTTCCTCACGAGCAGGGCGAACTCCCTGTTCGAGTGGGGTCGGCTTCCCGGCGATGTCATCTTCATCGTCGGCGGCGTCCTGCCGTTCCTGTGGATCACCTGGTTGGGTGTGCGCCACTTCCGGCACGGTGAGATCGTCGACGAGCTTCCCGAGGACGTGCTGTTCACCGAGCTCCACCCCACCGGCAAGAAGTAGCTGATGTCTCCTCCCTCCCTCACCGTGCTGGCTGTCAGCGGCTACGCCGCGGTGCTGTTGGTGGTGGCCTGGCTCTTCGACCAGATGGGCCAGCGCTCAGCCACCAGGTCAGCGCGGTGGCGCACGGGGAACTTCGTCTACCACTCCGATCAGGACGCGTGGAAGTGCCACGAGGACCAATGGCTGTGGCCGGCATCCTTCGACCCGGACAAACGGGTGATCAGGTATGCCGGCCAGCACGCCGTCTGCGGTCGCTGTCCGGTCAAGCAGGACTGTTCGCCGACCCCGGGACCACGCGAGCTGACCCGTCAGGTCGACCCGTGGCCGTTCTCGGACGCGGGTCGTTTCCACCGCGGGATCTCGCTGTGCGTGGCGGTCATCGCCGTCTTCATGCCGACCGCGATGCTGTTCGGGGCCCAGGGTCTCGCCGACGTCATCGTGCTCGTGACGACGATCATCGTTGCCGGCCTTGCGTCGGTGCCGTTCGCGAGACACCTGTGGAAGACCCCGCAGAACTTTCCCGAGAGCATCCGGACCGACGCGTCGAGCGATGCCCCCGGCGTCGCCGAGTGCGCCACGGATGACGTCGTGGCGCCCATCGACGTGCTGGTGGACCGCTACTCGAGCCGCTGGTCGAGTGACCGGCGGCGCGTGGACCTGCCCAACCCGACTCTACGAGAGTGACCTCAATGCCAGGCTGGATCGCCCCCGTTCTCGCCGTCGTCGTGATCGCCGCCGCGATCATCGCGACGTCGGTCAAGATCATCTCGGAGTACGAACGCGGGATCGTCTTCCGGCTCGGCAAGCTGCGTGACGTCTACCAGCCCGGTCTGCACCTGATCCCACCCGGCCTCTGGCAGCTCCAGCGCGTCGACCTCAGGGTCGTCACGTTGACCATCCCACCCCAGGAAGTCATCACCAAGGACAACGTCCCTGCCCGGGTCAACGCCGTCGTCCTGTTCAATGTCGTCGATCCGCAGGCAGCGATCATGCGCGTGGAGAACTACGCGATCGCCACGTCCCAGATCGCGCAGACGACCTTGCGTTCGGTCCTCGGCCGGGCTGATCTCGACACGATCCTGGCTCACCGAGATGCCCTCAACCACGACCTGCGCGAGATCATCGAGCTCCAGACCAAGCCTTGGGGCGTGGACGTGTCCGTGGTGGAGATCAAGGACGTCGAGATCCCGGAGCAGATGCAACGCGCGATGGCTCGTGAGGCGGAGGCCGAGCGCGAACGCCGCGCCAAGATCATCAATGCGCGCGGTGAGCTGCAGGCTTCCAAGGAGCTGAAGGAGGCCGCCGACGTGCTCTCCCAGAGCCCTGCTTCGCTCCAACTACGCTATCTGCAGACGCTGCTCGAGCTCGGCGCCGACCAGAACTCGACCGTGGTCTTCCCGCTCCCGATGGACATCATCACCCCCCTCCTGCACCGCCTCGCTCCCGCCACACCGACGGACGTGCCCGAGGGGCCGCCGACGCACCACTGATCACCGCGAGGTCCCTGAGGCGGCGGCCGGCTTGACCCGGGTCAGGGTGAGCCGACGCGTTCTGTCCTCAACTCGTCATCGTTCGTGCAGACGGTCACCCCGCGGCGCACCCCGGGCACCTCGTCCGAGCGAAACGTCGCGATCGCCCGCCGTCTCGAGAAGGACGGCCGCATGAACAGGCGGGCAGTCTCGCCCTTGGTCGCTGAGCGCGCCTGACGACAGCGGGCGACGGAGGACGACATGGTGGCATTGTGGGCGTCGCTCATGGACCAGACCACACGAGAAGAGGCCGCGCATGGACATCACCGAGGTCATCCAGCACCAGCACGACGAGCAGCGACGGATGTTCGCCTACCTCGAGCAGTGGCCGCGTGAGGACCACGAGGGTCTGTCGGCCGTGTGGGCGCGCCTCGCGATCCTGCTCGAGACGCACGCCGAAGCCGAGGAGCTCTACTTCTACCCAGAGCTGCTCCGGCTGGGAACAGGCGGTGCCGACGCGGAGTCGACGGAGGAGGAGGTCGAGGACGCGATCAAGGATCACAACGAGATCCGGGCGGCCGTGCGGGCGGCCGCGGACCACGAGCCGGGCTCCGAGCAGTGGTGGACGGCCGTCATCGATGCCAACGTGCGCAACAGCGACCACATGGGTGAGGAGGAGCGCCAGGACCTTGCCGACTTCCGACAGCAGGCGACCCTCGAGCTGCGCCACGAGATCGCGGTGAGCTTCCTGCGCTACGAGTCACAGAAGGCCTCGGGCGGCATCACCCCCGTCGACAAGGACCCCGAGGCGTACGTGGGTGGCCTCAGGAGTGACTCCGAGACCGACGCGGAGAGGAGCGCGGCGACCCTGGCTGCCGAGGCGGTGGAGGGTCACCCCACGACCGGCTCAGGTGCGTCGAAGACGTCCTCTCCGGAGGACGGCGAGGGGTGACCCGTGATGCGGCTAGCCTGACCCGGTGACGAGCGCCGCCGACAGGGTCCCCGCTCCCCTCCTCGTCCTCTCGGGGATCGTCTCCGTCCAGTTCGGTGGCGCACTGGCCCAGACGCTGATCCCCGCGCTCGGCGCGGGGGGGTCCGTCGTCATGCGGCTGGTCTTCGCCACCGCCATGCTCCTCGCGATCGTCCGCCCGCGGTGGCGCGGGCACTCGCGCCGCGCCTGGCTCACGGTGATCGCCTTCGGGATCGCGCTCGGTCTGATGAACTACGCGTTCTACGGCTCTCTCGCCCACCTGCCCATCGGGGTCGCGGTCACCATCGAGTTCATCGGACCCCTGGCCCTGGCTGCGGCGCTGTCGAGGCGGCTCCTCGATGGTGCCGCCGTGCTTGCCGCCGGTGCCGGTGTCGTGCTGATCTCCGAGGCGATCGGCACTCCGCTGGCGCAGCTGGAGTGGACCGGCATCGGACTGGCCTTGGCAGCGGGCGGTTTCTGGGCGGCATACATCGTGCTGTCCGGGCGGACCGGGTCGGAGTTCCCGCGGCTCGAGGGCCTGGCCCTGGCCATGGTCGTGGCGACCGTGGTGACCCTTCCCTTCGGGATCGCCAGCGTGCCGGACTGGAGCGGACCGACCATCGCCAAAGGTCTGGGCATCGCCGTGCTGTCCTCTGTGCTCCCCTACTCCCTGGAGCTGCTCGCCCTGCGCCGTCTCTCGGCCCAGGTCTTCGGAATCCTGCTGAGCCTGGAACCTGCCTGCGCCGCGCTCGCCGGCCTCATCGTGCTCGGCCAGCGGCTGGCTCCGGTGCAGCTCGTGGGCATGGGGCTCGTGGTCAGCGCGTCAGCGATGGTGCTGGGCCTCGGAGCTCGGGGCAAGGACCCCGCCCAGGCAGCGGCCACCTGAGGCTGCCTCATCCCGGGGCGGGCGCATCCCGACGCGTCTTCCACAGGCTCGCGACGGTGGTGACGCCGAGGATGACCACGATCGCGGTGAGTGAGAGCCAGATCGGGATCTCGGGAACGGGCACGTTGTCCCCACCGTTGATGAACGGCAGCTCGTTCTCGTGCAGTGCGTGCAGCAGGAGCTTCACCCCGATGAATGCCAGCAGGACCGCGAGACCGACGCTGAGGTAGACGAGCTTCTTCAGGAGTCCGCCGAGGAGGAAGTACAGCTGGCGCAGGCCCATCAGGGCAAAGAGGTTGGCGACCAGCACGATGTAGGGCTCCCGGGTCAGGCCGTAGATGGCCGGGATCGAGTCGAGGGCGAAGAGCAGGTCGGTGGTGCCGAGCGCGAGGATGACGAAGAAGAGCGGCGTCGCGAGCCGCTTGCCGTTCTGCCGGGTGAAGAGCGCGGTGCCGTGGTAGTCCTTGGTGGCGGGGAACCGTCGCTCCACCATCACCATGAGGCGGTTCTCCTCGTATTCGTCGTCGTCGCTCTCCCCCCCACCCGCCAGCTTGACCGCGGTGTAGATGAGGAAGGCGCCGAAGATGTAGAAGACCCAGCTGAAGTTGTTGATCGCGGCCGCACCGACGGCGATGAAGATGCCGCGCAGGACGATGGCGATGATGATCCCGACCATGAGCGCGAACTGCTGGAGCTTCTCGGGCACCGCGAACCGCGCCATGATGAGGATGAAGATGAAGAGGTTGTCGACGGAGAGGGAGTACTCCGTCAGCCAGCCGGCGTAGAACTCCCCTGCCAGCTGCCCGCCCGCGAACCACCACATCCCGAGCCCGAACAGGACCGCGGCGCCGACGTAGACCGCCAGCGCCACCCAGAGCTCTCTCGTCGACGGACGGTGCGGGTTCCGACCGATGGCGATCACATCGAACGTGAGGACCACCGCCGCAATCCCGATGGTGAGCCACCAGACCCACGGGTGCAGGTCCAAGGTGGGCGCGGCCGCAGGCAGGAGCGAAGGCATCACTCGTGGAGTCTAACGAGAGGGCGCGGACCCGCCCGTCGAGACGACGGCGGAAGCCCATGGTGTCGGCGCGTCACGGCCCGCTGGAGGGTAGTGCGTTGATCCCTCACCCCCGCAGCGGGTGGTCTCGCTCAGCGAGCGGCGTCGCTCAGCGGGTGGCCTCGCTCATCTGGCGCAGCTCCTTCTTCAGGTCACCGATCTCGTCGCGCAGCCTGGCAGCCAGCTCGAAGTGGAGGTCCCCCGCGGCCTGGTGCATCTGCGTGGAGAGCTCCTGGATCAGGCCCGCGAGATCACTCGCCGCCACCGTGCCCGGGCGGTGTCCCGACATCGCCGCATCGGCGGCAGCCGCGCCGCGACCGCCCCGGCCACCGTCGCTCTTGCCCCGTGAGCGGGCCCGACCCGAACCGAGCAGCTCCTCGGTGTCTGCGTCCTCACGCTGGAGCATGTCGGTGATGTCGGCGATCTTCTTGCGCAGGGGTTGCGGGTCGATGCCGCGCTCGAGGTTGTAGGCGACCTGCTTCTCCCTGCGTCGCGCCGTCTCGTCCACGGCCTGCGCCATCGACGCCGTGACCTTGTCCGCATACATGTGCACCTGGCCGGAGACGTTGCGGGCCGCTCGCCCGACGGTCTGGATCAGGCTCCGGCTGGATCGCAGGAACCCCTCCTTGTCGGCATCGAGGATGGAGACGAGCGAGACCTCGGGCAGGTCGAGCCCCTCGCGCAGGAGGTTGATGCCGACCAGCACGTCGTACTCGCCCAGCCGCAGCTCGCGCAGCAGCTCGACCCGGCGCAGTGTGTCGATGTCGGAGTGCAGGTAACGGACCCGCACGCCCTTGTCGAGGAGGTAGTCGGTGAGGTCCTCGGACATCTTCTTCGTCAAGGTGGTCACCAGAACCCGCTCGTTCTTCTCGGCCCTGATGCGAATCTCGTGCAGCAGGTCGTCGATCTGGCCCTTGGTGGGCTTGAGGATGATCTCGGGGTCGATCAGGCCCGTCGGGCGAATGATCTGCTCCACCACCCCGTCGCCCTTCGCGAGCTCGTAGGGACCGGGGGTTGCCGAGAGGTAGACGGTCTGGCCCACCCTGTCGAGGAACTCCTCCCACTTCAGCGGTCGGTTGTCCATCGCAGATGGCAGCCGGAAGCCGTGGTCGACGAGGGTGCGCTTGCGGCTCATGTCGCCCTCATACATCGCGCCGATCTGCGGCACGGTGACGTGGGACTCGTCGATGACGAGGAGGAAGTCCTCCGGGAAGTAGT
>JBDSNZ010000124.1:0-4021 GCA_039915055.1 Ornithinibacter sp. | reverse complement strand
TCAATTCCCGAGATCGAGTGAGATCGTCCAGAACAACGACGGGCAGTCCGATGCGACGTGCGTCCCGGGCGCCGAGCACCCCGCCCTGGGCCAGGGCCACAGCCCGCAGTCGCGCGTCCATGCTGCTAACCGTGCCGGGTGAGCCGGGGTGACGGAAGGGCGCGGCGGCGATCTGTGGACGAACCGTCACGCAGACGATCGGCGCCCACGCATCTGTAGGTGCGTGGGCGCCGATGTTCCGCGTGGTCGCGTGGCTGGGACCGGGGGCCGGGGGACGGGGGCCCCAGGATGTGGGGCCGAACGGGGCGCGCGGGTAGGGTGCGGCGCCATGGGAATGTTCAGCCGGGACAGGTGTGAGGGCAAGACCGCGGAGCAGCTCGCGATGATGCGAACCGCCGGTCTGCTCGTCGGCGAGACGCTGCGCCTGCTCGAGGCAGCGGTCCGCCCCGGCATGACCACGCTGGACCTCGACACCCTCGCCGAGGCGCACATCCGCGAGCACGGCGGCATCCCCAACTTCCAGCTCGTTCCCGGCTACAGCCACACCTTGTGCACCTCGGTGAACGAGGAGATCGTGCACGGCATCCCGGGTCCGCGGGTGCTGGGGGAGGGCGACGTGCTCTCCATCGACTGCGGCGCCCAGGTCGACGGCTGGAACGGCGATGCGGCCATCACCGTGGTCGTGGGTGGACGCGAGGTCGCCCGCCCGCAGGACCTCGAGCTCATCGACGACACCGAGGCCTCGCTGTGGGCGGGGATCGCGGCCCTGTCAGTGGGCGGGGACCTGTACGCGGTCGGCGCGGCGGTCGAGGACAGCCTCCTCGCCTCCGGGAGCGGGCACGGTCGCGAGTACGGCATCGTCGAGGACTACGTCGGCCACGGCATCGGCACCTCGATGCACATGGACCCACAGGTGCCCAACTACCGGGTCTCGGGCAGGGGCCCCAAGGTGGTGGAGGGCACGACGATCTGCATCGAGCCGATGGTGACCCTCGGCGACCAGGACAACACCGTGCTCGAGGACGAGTGGACCGTCGTCACCCGGGACGGGTCCCGCGCCGCGCACTGGGAGCACGCCATCGCGGTGACCTCGGCGGGCGTGTGCGTGCTCACCGCGCTCGACGGAGGGCAGGCCCGGCTGCTCTCGATGGGCGTGCCGTTCGCCCCCCTCGCCTCGGCCTGAGAGCGAGGACCTCCCCGCGTGCCCCCCGCTCCGAGATGCCGGTGTGCGCGATCTCTCGCTGAGCCCCGCGGCCCCGGCCGCTAGGGTGGAATCGAGGCCCGATGGCGGGCACGGACCGGCTGAGGAGAGTGCGATGACGCAGCCCGCGGCCCCGACGGGCATCCCGCTCGCAGACGGTTTCCCCCCTCGTGGCCTTGCCGACTGGCAAGAGCTCGCGGCCGTGGTGGTCAACAAGCGCCGCCCCGAGGGTGCGCACCTCACCCCTGTGCAGGCGCAGGAGTCCCTGTGCGCCTCGCTCGACGGAGGCATCACGCTCGACCCCCTCTACCTTCGACCGGCGGTCGACCCCGCGCTCGGGATGCCGGGCCGGATGCCGTTCACCCGAGGTCGGGTGCTGCGCGAGGCCAACCTCCCGTGGGACGTGCGCGCCCTGCACGAGGACCCCGACGCCGCGCTGAGCCGTGCCGCCGTCCTGGACGACCTCGAGCACGGAGTCACCTCGGTGTGGGCCCACGTCGGCGAGGACGGGATCGCCGCCGCAGACCTCGCCGAGGTGATCGCCGACGTGCGCCTCGACCTGGCGCCGGTCGTGGTGTCGAGCACCACCGACCAAACGGGCGCCGCGGCGGCCCTGCTCGATGTGCTGGGGGGAGGGGTGCTTGCCGGGGTCAACCTCGGCCACGACCCGATCGGAGCAGCGGCCCGCCGCGGCGGAGCCCCCGACCTCGCTCCGCTCGCAGCCGCCGTCAGGGCCTGCACCGGCCGGGATGGTGTGCGGGCGATCACCGTCGACACCCGTGCGCTGCACGACGCCGGGAGCGACGACGTCGACGAGATCGCCTACGCCGTGGCGACCGGGGTGGCCTACCTGCGCCACCTCGAGGACGAGGGCATCACGCCGGCCGAGGCGTTCGCGCACGTCGAGTTCAGGATCTCCGCGACCGCCGATCAGTTCCTCACCGCGGCACGACTGCGCGCCCTGCGACGCGTCTGGGCGCGGGTGGGCGAGGTCAGCGGTGTGCCCGTGAGCGAGCGTGGGGCGCGTACCCACGCCGTGACGAGCCTGCGGATGACCAGCCGCGAGGACCCGTGGGTCAACCTGCTGCGCGGCACCCTGGCGGCCTTCGGCGCCTCCCTCGGTGGAGCGGACGCCATCACCGTGCTGCCCTACGACACGGCCCTCGGCCTGCCGGAGCGCTTCTCCAGGCGGCTGGCCCGCAACACCCAGGTGCTGCTCTGCGAGGAGTCCAACATCGGCCGGGTCAGTGACCCCGCCGGTGGCTCCTGGTATGTCGAGGCGCTCACCGACGACGTCGCCCGCTCCGTCTGGGCCACGGTGCAGGACCTCGAGCGAGCGGGCGGCATGGTGTCCGCCCTCGCGAGTGGCGTGGTGCACGAGCGCGTCGCTGCGGCGGCCGCCGAGCGAGACCGAGGCCTTGCGACCCGCAGCAGGCCGCTCACCGGCATCTCGACCTTCCCGATCCTGGGCCAGCCCGCGCTGGAGCGGCGGCCCCGAGCGACCCTGGTCACCGCCGACGGCGCGATGGCCCCGCACCGCGACGCCGCGGCATACGAGGCGTTGCGCGAGCGGGCCCGGGCCCTCGACGAGCCGGGGGTGGTCGTGCGCACGTTGGGTGTGCAGCGCGACTTCGCCGCCCGGGCGGCCTTCGTCATCAACCTCCTCGCGGCTGCCGGCATCCGTGCCGTGGAGCAGGGGTCCCCGGTTGCGGTCCTCGCCTCCAGCGGGAAGGCGTATGCCGCGCACGCCGCCGATGCGGTGGCCGACCTCAGGGCCTGCGGGGTGTCGCAGGTCTGGGTTGCCGGTCGGGCCGCAGAGCTGGGGGAGCACGCCGACCTCGTCGACGGTGAGGTCTTCGACGGCGCCGATGTCGTCGCCTTCCTGGGCGGGGTGCTGGATGCCCTGGAGTCCGGGGCGGGAGGAGAGCAATGAGCACCATCCCCGACCTCTCGGGTGTCGATCTCGGGCCAGCCGCCCCGATCGGCGCCGATGACGTGGCTGCGAGCTCACCACCGGAGACCCCCGCGCACGGAACGGGTGAGCCGTGGCTGACCCCCGAGCAGATCCCCGTCAAGGCGGTCTACACCGAGGCCGACCTCGAGGGACTGGACTTCCTCGACACGATCCCGGGCGCGCCGCCCTACCTGCGCGGGCCCTACCCGACGATGTACACGACCCAGCCCTGGACCATCCGGCAGTATGCCGGGTTCTCCACCGCCGAGGAGTCCAACGCGTTCTACCGCCGCAACCTCGCGGGTGGACAGAAGGGGCTGTCGGTCGCCTTCGACCTCGCGACCCACCGCGGCTACGACTCCGACCACCCGCGCGTCACCGGCGACGTGGGCATGGCAGGGGTGGCGATCGACTCGATCCTGGACATGCGCACGCTCTTCGACGGCATCCCGCTGGACCAGATGTCGGTCTCGATGACGATGAACGGCGCCGTCATCCCCGTGCTCGCGCTCTACGTCCTCGCCGCGGAGGAGCAGGGGGTCGCACCCGAGCAGCTGTCGGGGACCATCCAGAACGACATCCTCAAGGAGTTCATGGTCCGCAACACCTACATCTACCCGCCCGAGCCGTCGATGCGGATCATCAGCGACATCTTCGCCTTCACGAGCCAGCGGATGCCGCGATACAACTCGATCTCGATCTCCGGGTACCACATGCAGGAGGCCGGGGCGACGCAGGACCTCGAGCTCGCCTACACCCTCGCGGACGGGGTCGAGTACCTCCGGGCGGGCACGGCGGTCGGCCTCGACGCGGGCCTCGACATCGACCGGTTCGCACCCCGACTCAGCTTCTTCTGGGCGATCGGC
>JBDSNZ010000045.1:0-19489 GCA_039915055.1 Ornithinibacter sp. | reverse complement strand
CCGCCAGGGGCGGGAACGCGATGAGCACCATGATCGAGGTGATCAGCACGTTCCAGGTGAAGATCGGCATCCGGAACATCGTCATGCCCGGCGCGCGCATGCACAGGATCGTCGTGATGAGGTTGACGGCTCCCAGGATGGTGCCGAAGCCGCCGAGTGCGAGCCCGAACACCCAGAGGTCGCCGCCGAGCCCGGGGCTGTGCACGGCATCCGACAGAGGTGCGTAGCCGGTCCAGCCGAATGCCGCCGCGCCGCCGGGGGTGAGGAAGCCGGCCGCCGCGATGAGACCACCGAAGACGTAGAGCCAGTAGGCGAACATGTTCAGCCGTGGGAACGCGACGTCGGGGGCCCCGATCTGCAGCGGCATGATCGCGTTGGCGAAGCCGGCGAAGAGCGGGGTCGCGAAGAGCAGCAGCATGATCGTGCCGTGCATCGTGAAGAGCTGGTTGTACTGCTCGGGGTTGTCCACGATCTGCAGCCCGGGCTCGACCAGCTCGGCGCGCATCAGCAGGGCCATCACGCCGCCGAGCAGGAACCACACGAACGAGGTGACGAGGTAGAGGTTGCCGATCACCTTGTGGTCGGTGGAGGTGAGCCACCCGACGACCCGCTTCCCGTGGGACGTGGGTGCCCTGGGTGGCCGGGCGTGCGAGGAGAGCGGCTCGGTCGCGGTCGGTGAGGTGGTGCTCGGTCGTTCGATGGTGGCCATGGCGTGCAGGTCGCCTCCAACCTTCCATCTGGACGGTGTTTAGAGAATTACCGTACTCTTTATCTGGTCGACCCAACAGGGGTCGCAACCCCATCGGGAGAGGAGGGCCATGACCTACGTGATCGCGCAACCCTGCATCGACATCGTCGACCGGGCCTGTGTCGAGGAGTGCCCCGTCGACTGCATCTACGAGGGCACCCGCGCCCTCTACATCCACCCCGATGAGTGCGTCGACTGCGGGGCCTGTGAACCCGTCTGCCCGGTGGAGGCGATCTACTACGAGGACGACCTGCCCTCCCAGTGGGGCGAGTTCACGGTCGACAACGCGGAGTTCTTCACCGAGGTGCTGCCCGGCGAGACCGAGCCGCTGGGGTCTCCCGGTGGCGCCGCGAAGCTCGGAGCACTCGGTGCCGACACCCCGCTCGTCGCCGGGTGGCCGGCCCAGGGCGCATGACCCCGCGCCCGGTCGCGCCGGTCGCCGACGTGCACGCGGCGCTCGCGGCACCGATGCGACGACGTCTCCTGGCCCACCTGGCGGAGGCGCTCTCGCCGCTGGACGCCCACGAGCTGGCGGCCGAGGTCGGTCTGCACCCCTCGACGGTCCGGTTCCACCTCGAGACCCTGCGCAGCGCCGGCCTCGTGGAGCGGACCGCGGTGAGTGGAGCCGCACGCACGGACACCGTCGGTCGGCCCAGGACCGGGTATGCCGTGACGCGCCCGGTGCGGTCCACGCCTGACTACGAGGAGCTGGCTCGACGACTGGCCGCTGGTCTCGGTGACACGGCCACCGTCCGGGATGCCCGGGCGGAGGGTGTCGGCGCAGCGTGGGGCCGAGAGCTCGCGGCTGGCGCGACACCCGTGGAGGCGCCTGTCCCGGCTGAGGCGGCGGTCAGCCGCACCGTGCAGATGCTCGGTGAGCTGGGATTTCGGCCCGCTCGGCTCGAAGAAGAGGGCTCCCGCATCCGGATCGCGTTGCACGGCTGCCCGTTCCGAGAGGTCGCCCGGGACAACCCCGAGGTCTGCGCCCTCCACCGCGGGCTGCTGAGCGCGAGCCTGGAGTCGATGGGCAGCCCGCTGAGTGGCCAGCTCCTGCCGTTCGTGCAGCCGGAGCTCTGCATGGTGCACCTCGAGCCCGCGAGCTGACGCCCGGCTCGGTCAGGACGTTCTCGAGAGCACGAGCCCGATCGGGATGCTCACGAGGAGCACGAGCACCAGGGCCAGGAACAGGATGCGGTGCCACCGGGGTCCTGGGCCGCGCGTGCGCACCGAGGCGACCACGAGAGCCAGGGTGAGCACCAGCAGGATGCCGCCCACGTCCACCAGTAGAGCAGGACCCACGAGCGTCCCGACGAGGACCACGGCACCCCCCACGTTCCAGGTGAGGAACTGGGTGAGCAGCACCGGGCGCGAGGCCGGCGTACCGGCGAGCAGGGCCTGTCCCAGTGCGAGGGCGATCTGCCCGAGACCCATCACCAGCACCAGGTAGGCCGCCGCCCAGGAGCCGTGCTCCGTGGGGTTGACAGAGTTCACTGCCGAGAGGAGCCCGCCGACCGCCGCGCAGGCCACGCCGATCGCCAAGGCGGGAACCGTGGGCCGCACGGCATCCCACCGCTCCTGCACCGTCATCGAGACCTCCTCTGCGCCAGTATTGTCCGGCCACCGCGCGCTCACGGTCTCGTGAGGCCGATGCCACACCCGGATGGCACCCGCGGCGACACGCCATAGCCCCCTCTTCCGATGTATGCCGTCCTCGCTAGAGAGCCGTATACCCTCCGATCGTGGACCCGATCAGGAACCCCTACGCGCCCGGCGCCGGGCAGCGCCCACCCGAGCTCGCCGGTCGAGACGAGCAGCTCGACGCCTTCGACGTCGTGCTCGAACGCGTGGCGCGCGGGCGTCCAGAGCGCTCCATCGTGCTGACCGGGCTCCGGGGAGTGGGCAAGACGGTGCTCCTCAACGCGCTGCGCTCCGCAGCGGTGCGCTCCGGTTGGGGCACCGGCAAGCTCGAAGCGCGACCCGATCAGTCACTGCGGCGGCCGCTGTCCTCGGCCGTGCACCAGGCGGTGCGCGAGCTCGGGCCCGCCGGCGGCGCGGGGGACCATGCACTCGGGGTCGTGCGGGCCTTCGCCCAGCGCGAGCCGGCGGGTGGTGCCGGACGGGGGGCGCCGAAGCTGCGCGACCGGTGGAACCCCGGGATCACGGTGCCCGCGGTGTCGGGCCGAGCGGACTCCGGCGACATCGAGATCGACCTGGTCGAGCTGATGTCCGACCTCGGCGGCATGGCTGCCGACACCGGTCGCGGCATCGCGATCTTCATCGACGAGATGCAGGACCTCGGGGCAGACGACGTCTCCGCGCTGTGTGCGGCCGCCCACGAGATCTCGCAGTCACGGCTGCCCCTCATCGTCGTCGGAGCGGGTCTGCCGCACCTGCCGGCAGTGCTCTCGGCGTCGAAGTCTTACTCCGAGAGGTTGTTTCGCTACTCGCGGATCGACCGCCTCGAGAGGGCCGCGGCCGATTCAGCCCTCGAGCGCCCGGCAGCCGAGGAGGATGCCCTGTTCACGGCCGGGGCGCTCGACGCGATGTATGACGCCACAGGCGGATACCCGTACTTCATCCAGGCCTACGGAAAGGCGGTGTGGGACCGCGCGACCACCTCGCCGATCACGGCATCCGATGTGGCAGTAGCCGCTCCTGAGGCGGAGTCCGAGCTCGCGGTGGGCTTCTTCGGCTCGCGCTTCGAGCGGGCGACGCCGGGGGAGCGGGAGTACCTGCGGGCGATGGCGGAGGTCGCCGTCGACCTGGGCGACGAGACGTCCGCCGTCCCCACCTCGGACGTCGCCACCCACCTCGGCCGCAAGCCCCAGTCACTCTCCCCGGCGCGCGACGCCCTGCTGAAGAAGGGCCTGATCTACTCAGGCGAGCGCGGGCGCATCGCCTTCACCGTGCCGCACTTCGGTCGCTACCTGCTCGACCAGGGGTGAGCGGCCCGGAACTGGCGGCCGAGCCGGAGCACGCACTGGCGGTCTGGGCTGCCAAGGTGGGGGAGCAAGATGTGAACGGGTCCGGTCCAGCCGGGACGCAGGAGAACGAGAGGCACCAGATGAGCGACGTGCACCGACCGTCGGGGCGTCACGTCGTGCTCTCGGCCGTCGACAGCCAGCCCTACAGCTCGTTGCGGCGACCGTCCCTGCCCCGCAAGGAGAGGTATGCGCTGGGGCGAAGCCTGCGCCACCAGGTGCCACGCTCCTCCCTCGGTCACTGGGCGGAGCCCACGCACCGGCCCGACATCGTCGCCCAGGTCACCGCGTCGCACGGCGGGCGTCTGGAGTGGCTGGTCCCAACGAGGCTCGAGCGGATGACGGCATCGCCGTACGGGTTCCTGCGCGGTGGTGCCGTCGTCATGGCCGAGGACCTTGCGCACCTGCCGGCCACCGGCATCCAGCCGATCATCTGCGGGGATGCCCACTTCGGCAACTTCGGTTTCTACGCCTCACCAGAGCGGGATCTCGTGCTCGACCTGAACGACTTCGACGAGGCTCACCCGGGGGGCTGGGAGTGGGATCTGCGCAGGCTGGTGGCGAGCATCTGGGTCGCAGGGCGCCACAACGGTCGGAGTGAGTCGGCATGCGAGACAGCGGTGCTGGCTTGTTCGGCTGCGTATCGAGCACAGATGCGGTGGCTCGCCTCCCAGCCCCTGCTCACCAGGTCCTACGAACGGCTGGACGTGGACCGGCTCCATGACACGGCGGCGGACGTCTCCCTGAGGGACCACATCGGGAAGGCCGCACGCACCGCTCGTGGCCGCACCAGCGACCGGGCCCTCCCTCGATTCACGACCCTGAAGGACGGGCGCCGGCGCATCGTCGAGGAGCCACCGCTCATCACCCATCTGGAGGAGTCCGAGGAGGAGCTGCTCGCCGAGGGCCTGGATGACTACCTGGAGACCCTCGCCCCGCACTGGCGCCGGATGCTGGGCGGCTACACCCTCATCGACATGGCGCACAAGGTCGTCGGCGTCGGGAGCGTCGGACTGCGGGCCTACGTCGTCCTGCTGGAGGGCAGCAGCCCGAGCGACGTCGTCTTCCTCCAGCTCAAGGAGGCCCGACGGTCGGTGCTGGCGCCCTACGTCCACGGCGACTCCGCGTGGCACGCCCACCAAGGGCAGCGGGTCGTGGAGTACCAGCAGGCCTTGCAGACCGTGAGCGACCCGCTGCTCGGGTGGACCACGGTCGCAGGACGCCAGTTCTACGTGCGTCAGTTCCGCAACATGAAGGGCACCATCCCGTTGGACGCCCTCAAGCCCTCCGCCATGGAGGACTACGCGCGGATCTGCGGGCAGCTGCTCGCCAAGGCCCACGCCCGTTCCAGCGGCGCCTCGATGATCGCCGGCTACGTCGGAGGATCGGACCGGGTGGACCGCGCGATGAGTCAGTTCGCCAAGTCCTACGCGGACCAGACCGAACGAGACCACCAGCGACTCGTCGACGCCGTTGCACACGGCCACACGTTGGTGCCGGAGTAGCCGACGGGGTGCTGAACCCCGTGGCCAAGGTGTGCGCCACGTGGCGCTCGAGTCGGCCAGCGGGCTCCGCGAGGGCAGGTGGCCATCGTCGTCCTGGCCTTCCTCAGTGCCTCGTCCTGGGTCTCGGCCCGTCGGAGCCGAGCGAGGTCATCGGGGGGCGCCTCGCAGCGGGCGGTCAGCCCACCCCTTCCCGGCCGGGTCGGGTCAGTCGGAGATGGTGATGGTCGCCCGGTCGCGGCTCCTGCCGCGGGAGCTGATCTTCTCGATGAGCATGACGACCTTGAACTGGAAGCCGTACTTCTTCGCGAGCAGCGAAGTCACTCGGTCGACGTCAGCCGGGTCGGTCGAGGACGACGCGGTGGCCTCGATGGGCCGTGTGCCGTCCTCGACGGAGCCGCGGCGGCTGCACTCCTGCACGGTCACGCGACTGGTGTGCCGCAGCCTCTTGAGCTTCCCGGCGCCGATCGGGGTGAAGGCCGAGATCGCGCTTCCGTCGCGGACCACCCACACAGGAGTCGGCACCGGCGCACCGTTCTTGCGGAAGGTGGTGAGCTGGATGAAGTCGCTCTCGCCGAGTGCGAGGAGTTCCGTGGAGGTCATGGCACCGCGGTAGGTGGCCATTGGCTCACCGTGGCGAGCGGCGGTGTGCCGGCTGCGTGAGAGCGATCGGTCAAGAATCCGGGCACGACGCATTCGCGGTGGTGGCGCGCGCGCCGCCCGGGTCCGCGGCGAGGCCGTCGCGGAGCTCGAGTTCGAGGAACGTGCCGGAGGGAATCGTCTACGTGAGCAGGTGAGTCACATCCGGATCGAGCGGAGCAGCAGGGAGGTCTCACTGTTCACGACGCCCTCGACCGACCTGATCTGACCCATCACCGCATCGAACTCGGCGAGGGTGCCGGTGCGCAGCTCGGCAACGAGGTCCCACCCGCCGTTGGTCGTGTGCAGGGCGTGCACCTCGGGCAGGCCGCGGAGCTGGTTGATCGCCGTCGTGGTGGAGCGCCCCTGCACCTCGATGAGGGCGACGGCGCGGATGGTGTCCGGATCCCGCTCGTCCTGCACCCGCACCGAGAACCCCAGGATGGTGCCGGAGTCGAGGAGCCGCTCGATCCGGCTGTTGACGGTCGCTCGGCTGACACCGAGCCGGCGGGCCAGCGCGCTCACTGGTTCGCGGCCGTCGGCGCGCAGGGCCGAGATGAGACGTCGGTCGAGGTCGTCGAGGTCACTCATGGATCACATTGTGCATTCCGGAGTGACAGAATGCTCGATCCGATGACTAAAAGTGCGATAGATGGTCATTGCGGTCGCAGACTGGCACAACCTAGGGTGAGCCAGTTGACCAGAAAGGAGGCGTCCATGGTGCGCTTCGTCGATGTCCGCCACATCTCGCAGTGGGCAGCAGCCCGCGACCTCGAGCAGGTCCTCGCCACGCTCGTCGACTACCAGGAGGCCGATTTCCGGCGGTGGGTCGACTTCGACCACACCCCGCGGCTCGCGAGCCACTCGCGCGAGGGTGTCATCGAGCTGATGCCGACCAGTGACGGCCGCTGCTACTCCTTCAAGTACGTCAACGGTCACCCGTCGAACCCGGTCCGCGGCTTCCAGACGGTCACGGCATTCGGGATGCTGGCCGACGTGCAGACCGGCTACCCGACCTTCCTCGCAGAGATGACCGTGCTGACGGCACTGCGCACCGCTGCCGTGTCGGCCATGGCGGCCCGCGCCCTCGCTCGCCCCGACTCGCGCACGATGGCGATGATCGGCACCGGCAGCCAGTCCGAGTTCCAGGCGCTCGCGTTCCGGGCCGTGCTCGGGATCGACCGCCTGCGCATCTGGGACACCGACCCGGCGGCACTGGAGAAGTTCGTCCGAAACATTGCGCCCCTCGGGTTCGACATCGACGTCGCCTCCTCCGCCAAGGAGGCGGTGCGCGGCGCCGACGTCCTCACCACGTGCACCGCCGACAAGGCCAACGCGACGGTCCTCACTGATGCGATGGTCGCGCCGGGCGTGCACGTCAATGCCATCGGTGGCGACTGCCCGGGCAAGACCGAGCTCGACCCGCAGATCCTGCGACGGGCCACCGTGGTCGTCGAGCTCGCGGAACAGACCCGGATCGAGGGCGAGATCCAGCAGCTGGAGCCGGACTTCCCCGTCACCGAGCTCTGGCAGGTGCTGACCGGTGACGCACCGGGCCGCACCAGCGCGCAGGAGGTCACCGTCTTCGACTCGGTGGGGTTCGCGATCGAGGACTTCTCCGCGCTGCGCTACCTGCGTGACGCCGTGGACGGCACCGCCCACTACGACGAGATCGACCTCGTCGCCGAGCCCGCCGACCCCAAGGACCTCTTCTCCCTCCTTGGCTCGCCCGCGCCCCTGGTCGCGGCGGTCTGAGGATGTCGGTCCAAGCGCCGGCCGCCGTCGTCCTGATCAGACCGCTGCACTTCGCCCCCAACCCCGAGACTGCTGCCGACAACGCCTTCCAGACGGCCGACCCGACCCGCAGCCCCGTGGAGATCGCCGCCGCGGCCTACGCCGAGGTGACCCGCGCGGCCGACCAACTCGCTGCGGCCGGTGTGGCGGTGCACCTCTTCGACGACGAGGACCCCACGCGCAACGACAGCGTCTTTCCCAACAACTGGTTCTCCACGCACGCCGGCGGTCGGGTGGCGGTCTACCCCATGTATGCCCCCAACCGGCGCACCGAGCGGCGTGCCGACGTGGTGGAGATGCTCAAGTCGCAGTATCGGGTGCAGGAGGTCGTCGACTACTCGGGTCTCGAGCACGACGGCGCCTATCTCGAAGGCACTGGCGCGATGGTGCTCGACCACGTCACGCGAGTCGCGTTCACGGCCAGGTCCAACCGGGCGAACCCGATGGTGCTGGAGCGATTCTGCTCCCAGTTCGGCTACGAGGCAATGGTCTTCGATGCCTGTGACGAGCTCGGCACGCCGATCTACCACACCAACGTCATGATCACGATCGCCAGCGACTTCGCACTCGTTGGGCTCGACCTGATCCCCGACGAGGCGCGCAGACGCGAGGTGGCGGAGTCGATCACCGAGCAGGGGCGCACGATCATCGAGCTGTCGACGCAGCAGGTCCGCGAATTCGCCGGCAACGCGATCGAGCTGCGCACCCCGGGGGGCCGGGTGCTCGCGCTGTCCTCGCGCGCTGCGGCGAGCCTCACTGACGACCAGCGCGCAGTCATCGAGCGGTCCGCCCGGCTGCTTCCCCTGGACGTGCCGACCATCGAGCTCGCCGGCGGCTCGGTGCGCTGCATGGTGGCCGGTATCCACCTCACCCCACGGCCGGTCGTCGTGCCCGTCTCGGAGGAGTCGGTGCTCGGCGCCTGATACGCGGCTCGTCGTGCGTCACCGAGCACTGTTCTGGCGCAGCGGCAGACGGTGGAGCGACACGTCGTGAACGACACCCTCGAGCAGGCGAGCCGTCAGGTAGGTGCAGTGCGGCTGCCGGCGGCGGTCCGTCGGTGAGCCGGGGTTGAGGAGGCGCAGACCGGCATACGACGTGTCCCACGGGATGTGACTGTGGCCGAAGACCAGTAGGTCGGCCTCAGGGTGAGCGACGCGCATGCGCTCCTCGCGGCGGTCACGCGACCCGGTCTCGTGGACCACCGAGACCCGCACGCCCTCCACGACCGCCCGAGCCACCTCGGGAAGCCGCGCGCGAAGGTCTGCACCGTCGTTGTTGCCCCAGCACGCGAGGAGGGCTCGGCTGCGCGACTCGAGCTGGTCCAGAAGTGAGGTGTCCACCCAGTCGCCGGCGTGCACCACGAGGTCGGCAGCGTCGACCGCCGCCCACACGGTTGGCGGCAGGTCCTTCGCGCGCTTGGGCAGGTGGGTGTCCGCCATCAACACCACCCGCGCACCTCGGCCCATCGGTCAGTCCCGCTCTCGAGTCGTCAGGTGCTGGTAGTCGGGGTGACGCTCCAACCAGGCCGCCACGAAGGGGCACGACGGCACCACCCGATCGGCTCCTGCCGCGACCTCGTCGAGCGCAGCGCGGACCAGGACGCCGCCGACCCCACGGCCCTCGAAGGCCGGATGGACCTCGGTGTGCTGGACGTCGATGACCCCCTCGCTGGGCCGATAGGTGGCGAACCCCGCAAGCTCCTCGCCGATCCGGGCCTCCCAGCGGTGCCGGTCCCGGTCGTGGAGCACGCTGATCTCGCTGATCTCGCTCGCCATGGTGGCCACCTCCTGTGCCCAGCCTCTCACCGGGTGGGGCCGTGCAGCGCGGGCAGCGGCGGTGTCGTCATTCGCTGTGCGAGCTGACCCTGCGATGGCACGATGGCCGTGGACTGACGCGGAGACGCCGCGGGGGATCGAGGAGGACGACATGTCGGCACCAGCAGGATGGCATCTCCAGCCGGACGGTCAGGAACGCTTCTGGGACGGCCAGCAGTGGACGGAGCAGTTCCGGGCACCCCTGGCGAGCGACCCCACTGCACCGCCGGTGTGGCCGTCGTCATCCCAGGACACCCAGGCAGTCGACCTCTCGCAGACGACGGCCATCCCTGCGCCCGCGGCGGACCCCTACGCGGGGGCGCAGGCCGGCGCTCCCGCGCCCCAACAGCCGGGCTACGCACCCCAGCCCTTTGAGGCCCAGCCCGGCTACGCACCCCAGCCGGGTTACCCCCAGCCCGGCCAGCCGGCATACGGAGCGCCGCCGCCGAAGGGCACGAGCGGGGCGGTCAAGGGGTGCCTCATCGCCGCACTGGTGGGCTTCGTCGTGCTGGCCCTGGTCGTGGCCGGGAGCATCTTCTTCTTCGCGCGAACCGTCGACCGCGTCACGCAGTCGATCCCGACGTCACTCCCGAGTGACTTTCCCACGACACTGCCCACGGACGGGCCGGGCTCCCTCAACATCGAGATCAACGTCGGTGACGGATTCGAGCTCCCGCGGGCGCAGGTCGAGGACGGGTGGACCGTGGAGGGCGGGGCCACCGGGCCGTTGAACCTCATGCAGATCACCGGCATGCGCGCCGTGCCGACCGAGGACGGTGGGCTGCCCGTGCTCTTCACGATGTCCTTCGAGGTCGATGACACCACCACCGTCGACACGGTGTGCACCGCACCCGGTGCATCGGCCGGTGCGTCGGTCGACGTCACCTGCGTGCCGCTCTTCGGGGATGTCGAGGGAGCGCGCCGGATCACCGTGACGGGTGCCCTCTAGGCGTCGGACAGGGTGCGCCGGGTGGGCTCAGCCCTTCGCGGAGAGTGACACCAGGCCCGAGACGAGCTCTGACGTGCGGATCTGGTCGCCGTCCAGCTCGGGGCTGAAGCCGAGGCGGACGACGACCAGGTTCGCCGAGGGCACGACGTAGACGCGCTGGCCGTCGTGGCCGCTCATCCAGTACGCGTCCTCGGGGAGCGTGGCGTCGACGAACTTGCCGCTGGCCTCGCGGTTGACCCACCACCCCGCTGCGTAACCGCGCTCCTCCGTCTCGCGCACCGGCTCCACGGTGGTCGACTGGGCCATCCATCCCTCGGGGAGGAGCCGGTCGCCGGCCACGACGCCGTCCTGGAGGGCGAACTGCCCCACGGCCGCCCAGTCGCGCGGCGTGGCCCACATGTAGGAGCTGCAGACCGGGGTGCCCACCATGTCGGGCTCCATCACCGCCGAGGAGAGGCCGAGCGGCTTGAAGACCTGCTGGCGGGGGAGGTCTGCGTCGGGGGCGTCGGCGAGCCGGGTCAGCACCGAACAGAGGATGTTGGTGGAGCCGCTCGAGTACTGCTGGTAGGTGCCGGGGGCGTGCGCGAGGGGCTGGCTGGCCGCGTAACCCGCCATGTCGCCGTGGGCATAGAGCATCTCGGTGATGGGCGTGCCGAGGTCGTAGGTCTCGTCCCAGGTCAACCCGCTGGTCATCCGCATCAGCTCGTCAACGGTGATCTTCTGGCGGTCATCGGTCCACTCGGGACGCAGCTCGGCATCCTCGATGGCGATGCGCTTCTCCTGGACGAGACGACCCACCATCAGGTTGGCGACGCTCTTGGACATGGACCAACCGAGTTGCGGTGTCTCCGCGGTGAACCCGTCTGCGTAGCGCTCGGCGACGAGCTGCCCACCCTGGACCACGACGATGCCACGGGTGCCGAGCTTCTTCTTCTCCCCGACCGAGAGGTCGTCCCCGAAGGCCTTGCCGACCAGGGCCGTGAGCTCTGGGGTCACCTCGGGGGCGGGAACAGAGGACAACGGGTTCAGGTCGGCCTCGACAAGGGTCGGATCCCCCAGCTTGGGCCGCTCGGTGCCCAGCGTGCAACCGAATCCCTTGGTGTACCAAGCCTTCTGGGTCGAGAGGACCCACAGGAGCGAGGAGGTGCCCGATTTCGCGCCCCTGTTGACGTAGCCGGTGAGGTAGGGCACGAGGGGGTTGGGGGGCAGGTCTGCCCCCGGGTCATCGCGCTTCGCGACCAGTGACACGGCACACGTGTTGTGCGCGGCATACCCCGTGCCCGTCTTGATCAGCGGCCGGGCATAGACGTAGCCGCCGATGGCCCCCGCGATGACGAGGACGAGCAGGACCGCCAGGACCCGGAGAAATACACGCATGGGCGCAGACGGTACCTGCCGGAGGGGGACTGGCGACAGACCCTCACCTCACCCGCCCCGCTCCGAGGCCTCTCAGGCCGTCACCTCGCTGGGGTACCGTCCAAGGGTGACCACGTCCCCGCTGGTGGTGGGTCCTCCCGCGGGGCCTCACGAGCCCCGCGGGAGCGTCCTCGCCGACCTCCTTGCAGCATCTCGGCACGCCGCGGCTCACCGCGTCCCCGAGATCGTCGCGACGCACGCGGCCGCGCTGGGTGCCCACTCCGCGGTGATCTACCTGGTGGACCTCGATCAGATCATCCTCGCCCCCTGGGGTGGCGGAGGTGCTGGTGGCGACGGGCCCGCCCCCCTGCCCGTCGACTCCACCCTCGCGGGGCGTGCCTACCAGCACGAGGAGGTGGTGGTGCAGGCTCCGCACGGCCAGGAGTCCCGGACCACCGTGTTCGCCCCCCTATGCCAGGGAGCGGACCGGCTGGGCGTGCTCGCGCTGACGATGGAGCCGGATGCCGGGCCGCCGGGCGAGGGGGTCGGGGCCGACGACTCGGGTGCGCCCCCGTCGTGGATCGAGCCACTCGCGGCCCTGGTCGCAGACCTGGTCGTGGCCAAGGCGCTCTGCTCGGACACGCTCGTGAACGTGCGACGGTCCGCCACGCTCGACCTGGCGGCCGAGATCCAGTGGGGTCTCCTGCCTCCCCTGACCTTCGGTTCGGCCGCCGTGACGATCGCCGCGTCCCTCGAGCCCGCCTATGAGGTGGCCGGGGACTCGGTGGACTACGCGGTCGAGGAGCACCTGGCTCGTTTCGCGGTCTTCGACGGTATGGGCCACGGGCTCCGCAGCGCCCAGCTGGCCGCCCTGACCGTGGCGGCCTACCGCAACAACCGCCGGAGCGGGTGCACCCTCGTGGAGACAGCGTGCTCGATCGACGCGTCCGTCGAGCTGGGGTTCGCCGGGGAGTCCTTCGCGACCGGCATCCTCGCTGAGCTGTGCGTGGACACCGGCCGCTTGGAGTGGGTCAACGCAGGCCACCCCGAGCCGCTGCTGCTGCGCCACGGCCGCCACGTCAAGACGCTCTCGTGCGAGTCCGGGTTGCCCTTCGGCCTGGGCCTGCAGGGTGGCCGCGACTATCCTCTCGGCCACGACCAGCTCGAACCCGGTGACAGGGTGCTGCTCTTCACCGACGGCGTGGTCGAGGCCAGGGCTCCCTCCGGGGACCAGTTCGGCGTGGAGCGACTGGTGGACCTGCTCTCCCGCACGATGGCCGACAACCTCACCGCAGCCGAGTCGATGCGTCGGGTCAGCCGCGCGCTGCTCGAGCACCAACAGGCTCGCCTCGCCGACGACGCCACCATGCTGCTCATGGAGTGGTCGCCGCAGCGCGCAGGTGCGGGCCCGGAAGATTCGTGACGTCGAGGTGTCGCATCAGGTGGTTCCCGTTCGTGGAGGAGGTGAGGGCACGGCATAAGGTCCGGCCCACACGATGAGCGAAGGAGCACGACCATGACGCAGTACCTGATGTCGGTGTGGCACCACGAGGACGACGCGACGCCTCCCGATCAGGAGGTGCAGGAGATGTATGCCGCGGTGGGCGCCTACAACGAGCGGCTCCGCGAGCGTGGGTCGTGGGTCTTCGCCGGGGGGCTCCACGCGCCGAGCACCGCGACCGTGGTCGACGGCACCGGTGACGACGTGGTGATGACCGACGGCCCCTACAGCGAGGCCAAGGAGCAGATGGGCGGCTTCTGGGTGATCGAGGCACCCGACCTGGATGCCGCACTGGCGCTCGCCGCGGAGGGCTCGGCCGCATGCCGCGGCAGGGTCGAGGTCCGCCCCTTCCAGGGATAGTGGGCGAGGTGGTTCGGCGCCTGGGTGAGCCCTCCGTCGAGGACGTCTACCGCACTGAGTTCGGCCGGGTGGTCGCCGGGCTGGCCGCCCGGTTCGGGGACCTCGACCTCGCTGAGGAGATGACGCAGGAGGCCTTCGTCGAGGCGGTGCGGCGCTGGCCCCTCGAGGGGGTGCCACCCAACCCCGGGGGGTGGCTCACGGTCGTCGCCAGGAACCGGGCCCTGGACCGGCTCCGGCGGGAGTCCAGCCGCCGGTCGCGCCACGAGGAGGCGCAGGTGCTCCACCACCACGAGGAAGGCCCGGCGGCCGCGGCCAGCTCGCTGACCGACGAGCGACTGCGGCTCGTCTTCACCTGTTGTCACCCGGCGCTCTCGCCGGAGGCCCGCGTCGCGCTGACGCTGCGGTTGCTCGGCGGGCTCACCGTTCCCGAGGTTGCCGCAGCCTTCCTGGTGCCCGAGCGAACGATGGCGCAGCGGATCACCCGGGCCAAACGCAAGATCGCCGCTGCTCGCATCCCCTACCGGGTGCCTGGCGACGCCGAGATCCCGGACCGGCTGCGCGCCGTGCTGGCGGTCGTCTACCTTGTCTTCACCCAGGGCCACCTCCCTCGCTCCGGTGAGGCCGGGGTGCGGGCGGACCTGTGTTCCGAGGCGATCCGGCTCGGCCGGCTGCTGCGTGCGCTGATGCCGGACGAGCCGGAGGTGGCCGGTCTGCTGGCGCTCATGCTGTTGACGGATGCTCGGCGCCCCGCCCGCTTCGCGCAGGGGCGGCTCGTGACGTTGGACCGGCAGGACCGCCTGTTGTGGGATCGCGAGCTCATCCTCGAGGGGCATGCCCTGGTGCGGGAGTGCCTCGAGCGCCGCAGGCCGGGGCACTACCAGCTGATGGCTGCCGTGGGCGCCGTCCACACCGATGCCGCGTCCGCTGCAGAGACCGACTGGGAGCAGGTGCTGGCCCTCTACGACCAGCTGTATGCCGTGACACCTACCGCCGTCGTCGCCCTCAACCGGGCCGTGGCTCTCGCCGAGGTCGACGGGCCAGCGGTGGGTTTCGCGGTCGTCGAGGGCCTGCGCCTCCAGGGCTATGCGCCGTGGCACGTCGTCGCGGCCGAGCTGCTCCGCAGGCTCGGTCGCGCCGAGGAGGCGGCCACGGCATACGGCCGGGCCCTGGAGCTCACCGAGAACGGACCTGAGCGGGCCCACCTGGAGGTGCGCCTGGCCACGCTCGGGCGCTGAGTTGCGGCCCGGCGCCCCGAGCCGACTACGGTTTGCGCATGGCTGGCGGACTGGTGGCACTCTTCGACGACATCGCTGCGCTCGCAAAGATCGCGGCGGCCTCCGTCGATGACGTCGGTGCGGCCGCCGGGCGGGCCAGCGCCAAGGCCGCTGGGGTGGTCGTCGACGACACGGCGGTGACCCCCCGCTACGTGCACGGGTTCGACGCGAAGCGCGAGCTGCCGATCATCCGGCGGATCGCGATCGGGTCGCTGCGCAACAAGCTGCTGTTCATCCTCCCGGCGGCACTGCTGCTGAGCCAGTTCCTGCCCTGGCTGCTGACCCCGATCCTCATGGTCGGTGGCACCTACCTCTGCTACGAGGGGGCCGAGAAGGTCTGGGAGAAGGTCGCCGGCCACGAGGCGCACCAGACCCCGGCCGCGATGGAGGGCGAGGAGCAGGAGGAGGTGATGGTCGGTGGTGCCATCCGCACCGACTTCATCCTCTCGGCCGAGATCATGGTCATCGCCCTGAACGAGGTGGCGCAGGAGCCGCTGGTCTCTCGGGCGGTCATCCTGGCCGTCGTCGCCGTGATGATCACCGCCCTCGTGTACGGCGTGGTGGCGATCATCGTGAAGATGGATGACATCGGGCTGCACCTCGCCGAGCGGGAGTCCCAGGGTGCCCAGCGGGTCGGACGTCTCCTCGTGCGAGGCATGCCCAAGGTGCTGGCGTTCCTGTCGACGCTGGGCATCGTGGCGATGCTCTGGGTGGGCGGGCACATCCTCCTGGTGGGCACCGACGAGCTCGGCTGGCACGGCCTCTACGACGTCGTGCACCACCTGGAGGTGCTCGTGCGCGACGCGACCGGCGCGCTCGGGGGGGCGCTGGGGTGGCTGACCAACACCCTCGCCTCGGCCGCCATCGGCGTCGTCGTCGGCGCGGTCGTGGTGGCCGTCATCCTGGGCGTCTCCCGCACCCGCGCGAACGACGACAGCACGACTCCCGCCGCGCACTGACGCCCCGCACCCCACCCACTTCCTCGCTCATCTCCCCGACTCCCCCTGTCATCCTGCCGCGACACGCTGTGGACATCCACGCGGGCCAGCAACCTGAGAGACCAGGTGGAGGAGCAGCGGGTTGGGGCTCTGAGTACGCGTGCGGTGTCGGTGCCGCGTCCGGGCCGTCACGATGAGGTCCATGCACGAGCAACCTGCACCCGACGCCGCAGCCGGACCGCCACCCCTGTACGCAACCTGGATCTTGGTGCGGGTGGCGTTCTTCTCGGTGCTGGGCATCTGGCTGCTCATCGGCGTCCTCGCCCTGGTGAGGGTGGTCACTGCCGACCCGGATGCTGCCGGAACCATTGCGTGCCCCGCGGGTTCCTACCCGGCGTCTGCCGCCCCGGATGTGCACCGCTGTTTCCCCAACGGGGTCGTTCCTGCTGCCGGGTTCGCCCCGGATGTCATGACCGACCACCAACGAGACGAGTCCTGAATGCGCGAGCCTCACACACCCTCCGTACAGGCCCAGCTCGTGAAGATCTGCGCGACGATCCTGGCGACCGCGGCGCTCCTGGTCGGGCTGGCGGCGTTCGTCCTGCTCTACGCGGCCAACCCGCTCTACGACGAGTGGTCCTGCTCGCCGGGGCAGTATCCGGTGTCGTTCTCGGACGGCGGGAGCACCTGCATCCCCAACGGTGAGGCGCCCCCGCCGGGAGCGACTCCGGACCCGGCTGGCAATCGCCCTCTGTGATCGGGAGGGGGTCAGGGGGTGGAGGACGGGAGAGCGGCTCGGCGGCGCCGACGGCTGGATCGCGCGGAGAGGAGGGCCCCGAGGAACATCAGCGCAGCGACGACGCCCGCACCCACGTAGGTCCTCAGATCCGTCCCTGACGAGGCCCCCATGGCTGCATACCCGACACTGCCCGGAAGCAGGCCGACCGTCGAGCCCACGAGGTAGGGGCGCCAGGCCATCGAGCTCACCCCCGCCCCGTAGTTGAGGATCGTGAACGGGAGCACCGGGGTGAGTCGTGCCATCACCATGGCGGTGAGGCCCTCGTCATCGAGCACCTCCTCGGCCCGCCTCAGCCGGTCGCCGGTCATCTCGGCCACCGCTTGGCGCCCGATCCGCCGCGCGATCGCGAACGTCACCACCGCGCTGATGACCGATCCGACCCAGGAGAGAGCGATGCCTGCCGTGAGGCCGAAGAGGGCGCCGGCCGCGAGGGCGAGGACGTTCTTCGAGACGGGCACGAGTGTGAGCACCACGTGCAGGGCGACGTAGGCGAAGGGACCCCACGCGCCGGCCGCGTCGATGACCTCGCGCACCGCGTCGAGGTCGGCGCCGAAGAGCAGCCAGACCACCCCGCCACCGATCAGGACCGCGATCGCGAAACCGAGCAGGCGAAGACGCGCGGCGTTCGGGAGGTGCACTGGTCAAGCGTAGGTGGACGTGCATGTATCACGACCACCCTGTGGGACTCCTGACCCGGTGAGCACCCACCGTCCGAGCGGGTGAACCGGCCGCAGGAGAGACATGCCAGTCATCCACGTCGACACCTCCGACCTCACCTATGGCTGGTTCTGGGTGCCGGGTCACCTCTCGCACTTCGTCGACGGCTCGCGCCCCGGTGGCGTCGAGGTGAGCCTGCCGCCGGGGGACTACGCGTTCCAGCAGACCCGGGAGCGCGCTTCGGACCTCCGGTTCCGCGTCAGGGACGATGGGCTGGTCGACTACGAGCGGCGCCACGAGGGGTTGCTGCGAGGCCGCGGCACCACGACCCTGCGCGTGGTCGGCGTGCCCCTGACCTTCGACAGCGTTGCGGAGTCGCTCCAGGTGCTGCCGCTGTGGGGTGGCTGTTTCCACCCGATCACGCCCAGGGAGCAGTCCGTGCGGCTGGCTCCGGGCACGGCATACGAGATCAGGCTCGGCCGGGCCGCGAGCCAGGTGCTCGCGTTCGATGTGGGACACGACGGTGTCGTCGACTACGACCCGGAGTTCGACAGCATCATGTCCGGTCGCGGCACGCGGCGGCTGACGGTCACGAGCCGGGTGTAGGGCACCACAGACCTCGGGCGGGGCGGCACCGCTCGGCCCGGTCAGGCCGGCCGAGACCGCTCCGGCGGTGTCATGGGCGTGCGCCCCACGTGCCGGGACCTCAGCGCCACACCGAACGACCCCAGGATGACCACGCAGATGAGGCTGAAGCCCAGGTGGGGCTTGAGCGGCACGGCGAGACCGATCGCCCCGCCCATCACCCAGAAGGCCTGGAGGATGGTCTCGGACCAGGAGAAGACCCGGGCGCGCATGCTGTCCTGCACCTCGCGCTGGATCAGTGCGTCGAGGCTGAGCTTCGCCAGCTGGCCGAAGAGCCCGGTGGCGAGCCCGAGCAGCAGGAGGGTCCAGAGGGAGTAGAAGGCCGCGGTGAGCAGGGCGGTGACCATGGCCACCGCGGCGACGGTGCTCGCGATGACCTCCGGCGGCGGAAGCCGGCGGCGGGTGCCGATGAGCGACCCGAGGGCGTTGCCCGCGCCGGCCGCCCCGATCACCAGGGCCAGCACCAGGGGGCCGGACCATCCCGGGAGCGGCTGCTCGCGCATGAGGAACCCGAGGAACAGGGTGAGGAAGCCGGAGAGCATCCGCGCCCCGGTGCACACCCACAGGATGTACCGGACCGACCTGGGGAGCGCGCGCATCCGGGCAGCGCCGCGCTCGGGCGACGGCACCGGCTCCTGCGAGACCGGGGTGCCGTCGACGTCCAGCTCGCCGAGGGTGGAGTCCACCCGAGGGGGGAGACGGATGGCGAGGACGGTCGCGAAGACGTAGACGAGGAAGGCCAACCGCAGCGACCAGTCCGGCCCGACCCGGGAGAGCGCCGCCGCGAAACCGCCGCCCAACACCATGCCGAGGAGGCCGGCGATGTTGAGCCGGGAGTTCGCAGTGACCAGGGTGATGCCCTCGGGGAGGAGGCGGGGCACGGCGGCAGCCCGCGCGACGGCATACGAGCGTGAGGCCACCAGGCACCCGAGGGCGGCCGGGAAGAGCCACACCGACTCGTCGACGACGGCCGTGGCGAGGACCCACGCCAGGAAGGCGCGTGACGCGAGGGTCGTGCCCAGCGCCCACCGGCGACCGTGCCGGAACCGGTCGAGCAACGGCCCGATGAGCGGCGCGAGGAGCACGAACGGGGCCATCGTGAGCAGCAGGAAGAGGGCGACCTGACCGCGCGCCTCGTCGGTCGGCATCGCGAAGACCGTGCCGGCGAGGGAGACGGTGAGCGCGGCGTCACCGGCGACGTTGACGGCGTGCAGCTCGGTGAGCCGGGCCAGGCCGGTGTCGGCGGCCCCGTCGGCGCCCGCGAAGCCGCGGAACCGCCGCGCTGCAGCCCGACCGCCGCGCCCGACCGCGCGCGCGCCCGCTCCACCACCACGTCGCACCGCCCGACCGGCTCCGGCGACCCGGGAGGGCTGCGCGGGCTGGGAGGGCCGGGA
This sequence comes from Ornithinibacter sp., assembly GCA_039915055.1. Taxonomy (GTDB): domain Bacteria; phylum Actinomycetota; class Actinomycetes; order Actinomycetales; family Dermatophilaceae; genus Fodinibacter. The sequence continues at coordinate 138 of JBDSNZ010000045.1, read as the reverse complement.
GGAGGACGGGGGTGTGGGCGTCGAGGGGTCTGGGCGCTCGGTGGTCATGACGAGTCGATCTTGCCCGACGCACTCGCAGCGGGAGGCGCACACGCAGGGACCGCTCGGCATCCGGTCGGAATGAGGCCACGGCAGCCG
>JBDSNZ010000301.1:0-27460 GCA_039915055.1 Ornithinibacter sp. | reverse complement strand
TCGTGGGGGCACGCCGACGCTTCATCTCCGGGGACGGGAGGCCGGTGATGCTGTGCGCGCGGCGGGACGGTCCGGGAGAGCGCTGGCGGCTCGGGCTCGCGAGGCTCGGGTCGGAGCGCTTCGAGTGGTTCAGTGTCGTGGGGCCCTCGCTGCGACCGGAGGTGTCCTGGCTGCGTGGTGAGCTCGACTTCGGCAGCGCGCAGCCGCTGGCCGACCCGATCCCGGGGCTCGCCGAGCCGGTCTGCGTCACGGGGGGTGCCGCCGGCACCGTGTGCGAGTTCGCGTTCGCCCCCGCCGCCTACACGGCGGTGCGTGCCTGGCTGGAGTCCAGCCCGCCCGGCTACAACGTCAACGTCGCCTAGCGCTTCCGGGCTTGCTGTGCCGGCTTCTCCTCGCGGCCACCACCGGGCTGCCACAGGACGTCGCCGCCGGCCGAGACGTTGGCGGTGCGTGCGAGGACGAAGAGCAGGTCCGAGAGACGGTTGAGGTAGGTCGCCGTGCTCGGGTTGACCCCGCCCTCACCGCGCGTCGTCCCGGGCTCGGTGCCGTACTCCTCGATCGCACTCCACACGGCGCGCTCGGCTCGCCGCACGACGGTCAGCGCCAGGTGGAGGTGCGCGGAACCGGCGGTGCCGCCGGGGAGGATGAACGAGCGGAGCTTCTCCAGCTTCTCGAGGTAGTGGTCGCAGTCCGCCTCCAGCTCGGTGACCCACTCGGCCTTGACCCGCAGCGGGGGGTAGTCGTAGGTCTCCTGCAAGGGCGTCGAGAGGTCTGCGCCGATGTCGAAGAGGTCGTTCTGCACCCTGATGAGCACCGCGCGCACGTCCTCCTCGAGCCCGCCGCACGCGATCGCGACGCCCAGCGCGGCATTCGCCTCGTTGGTGTCTGCGTAGGCCGCCAGGCGGACGTCGGTCTTGCGGGTGCGGCTCAGGTCGCCCAGTGACGTGGTGCCGTCGTCGCCGGTGCGGGTGTAGATGCGGGTGAGGTTGACCATGCCCCCAGCGTGGCAGATGGACCAAGGTCCCCCGACGGCGCCCGCTGGCCGGGGTGGGCGCCGGCGGCGGACTTGGCCGATTCTTTGCCAAACCCTTACCCGTGGACGGGCGCATTCCGCGTCCCCACAGGGTTCAATGGGCTCACACGCCGTGACAGGGGGGCACCAGTGCTGGATCAGGGGGATGGCATCGTGACGATCGACGAGCGCGAGGACGAGTCGGGGTGCCACGTCACGCTTCGAGGTCGACTGGACGTGCGCACGGTGCCGGACCTTCGCCTCACGCTGCACCGGGTGATCGCCGGCGGCTCCTCGCCGCTGCTGCTCGACCTCGCGGAGGTCCAGGTCGGTGACGCCACCGGCTTCGGGCTCCTGGTCGAGTCGGTGCGCCGGGCGCGCCGGGCCGGTCGTCCGGTGCACGTGGTGGCGGCCGACGAGCGCACCCGACGGCTGTTGCGGCGCGGTCGGTTGGGCTCGGTGCTCTCTCCTGCGGAGCCGCAGCGACGGCGCACTGCACCCGAGCTCGTCGTGGTCGCGGGCTGAGCCCACCCGGTATCAGGCCCTGCCCTGGTGGGCTGAGGATGTGGGCACTCTCACCGTGCCGAGCCATACCGGGGCGGGGCGGGCGCGGCTAGCGTTCCTCGCATGTCGCAGAGCAGTGTCGAAAGACCGCAGCGAGACCGTCCGTGGGTGATGCGAACGTATGCCGGGCACTCCAGTGCCGCAGCGAGCAACGCCCTCTACCGCCGCAACCTCGCCAAGGGCCAGACGGGGCTGTCGGTGGCCTTCGACCTCCCGACCCAGACGGGCTACGACCCCGACCACGTGCTCGCCCGCGGAGAGGTCGGCAAGGTCGGTGTGCCGATCTCGCACATCGGCGACATGCGCGCGCTCTTCACGGACATCCCGCTCTCGCGGATGAACACCTCGATGACGATCAACGCCACAGCCATGTGGCTGCTCGCGCTCTACCAGGTGGTGGCGGAGGAGCAGGCCCACGCGGCCGGGGAGGACCCGGTCGCCGCGGTGCGCGCGCTCGCGGGCACGACCCAGAACGACATCATCAAGGAGTACCTCTCGCGCGGCACCTACGTCTTCGCGCCCGCTCCCTCGTTGCGGCTGATCACCGACATGGTGTCCTACACCGTCGCGGAGATGCCGACGTGGAACCCGACCAACATCTGCAGCTATCACCTCCAGGAGGCGGGGGCGACCCCCGAGCAGGAGATCGCCTACGCGATGAGCACCGCGATCGCCGTGCTGGATGCCGTGCGCGACTCCGGTCAGGTGCCGCAGGAGCGCTTCGGTGAGGTCGTCGCCAGGATCTCGTTCTTCGTCAACGCGGGGGTGCGCTTCGTCGAGGAGATGTGCAAGATGCGCGCGTTCGTGCAGCTCTGGGACGAGCTCACACGGGAGCGCTACGGCGTGACGGACGCCAAGCATCGGCGCTTCCGCTACGGGGTGCAGGTCAACTCTCTCGGGCTCACCGAGGCCCAGCCCGAGAACAACGTCCAGCGCATCGTGCTGGAGATGCTCGCGGTCACCCTCTCCAAGGACGCCAGGGCGCGCGCCGTGCAGCTCCCGGCGTGGAACGAGGCGCTCGGCCTCCCGCGGCCGTGGGACCAGCAGTGGTCGCTGCGGATCCAGCAGGTGCTCGCCTTCGAGTCCGACCTCCTGGAGTACGAGGACCTCTTCGCCGGATCGAGCGTGGTCGAGGCAAAGGTGTCAGAGCTCGTGGCTGGTGCGCGTGAGGAGATCGCTCGCGTGCAGGAGATGGGCGGAGCAGTGCCTGCCGTCGAGAGCGGCTACATGAAGTCCGAGCTCGTCGCGTCACACTCGCGGCGACGTCAGCGGATCGAGGCGGGGGAGGACGTCGTGGTCGGCGTCAACCGTTTCGAGACAACCGAGCCGAACCCGCTCACGGCCGACCTCGACACGGCGATCCAGAGCGTGGACCCCGGTGTGGAGGCGGCGGCATCCGGTGCGGTGCAGCGCTGGCGCGAAGAGCGTGATGCCGACCCCGCACGGCGCGCACGGGCGGAGTCCGCGCTCGCACGGCTGCGCGGTGAGGCGGCGAGCGAGACCAACCTCATGGCTGCGACGCTGGAGTGTGCGCGCGCCGAGGTGACGACGGGGGAATGGGCGCAGGCCCTGCGCTCGGTGTTCGGGGAGTTCCGCGCCCCCACCGGGGTCAGCGGGTCCGTCGGCGTCGGCGCGGGGTCCGCGGCGCTCACCGAGGTGCGGGCGCTGGTGTCGGCCACGGCCGCGGAGCTGGGCGAGGGGTTGCGCATCCTCGTCGGCAAACCTGGCCTGGACGGCCACTCCAATGGCGCAGAGCAGATCGCCGTGCGGGCCCGTGATGCCGGTTTCGAGGTCGTCTACCAGGGCATCCGACTCACGCCGGAGCAGATCGTCGCGGCTGCCGTGGCCGAGGACGTGCACCTCGTCGGCATCTCGATCCTCTCCGGCTCGCACATGGAGCTCGTGCCCGAGGTGCTGGAGGGGCTGCGCGCCGCCGGCGCCGCGGACGTGCCCGTCATCGTGGGCGGGATCATCCCCGACGCCGACGCGGCGCGGCTGAAGGCGATGGGTGTGGCCGCCGTGTTCACGCCCAAGGACTTCGGGCTCAACGAGATCATGGCGCGCTTCGTGGACGTCATCCGGCACTCACGCGGTCTGGGCGCCGCGACACCGACCGCCGCGAGGTGATGCCGGCGTCGCCGGGCGTAGCCTGTGGTGATGGCCCTGCACTGCCCCGCGACCCTGCTGGTCGGCCTGCCGCGTGTCGTCGAGCAGCTGCACGACCCGGGCCTGGTCACCGGATACGGCCCGTTCGTCGGCGCCGAGGTCGACGTGGTGTCAGAGCTCGAGGCCCTGGCCGACCTGCACCGCGGGGAACGCGTCGTGGTCCCGGTGGACGAGGTCGCCCTCCGGGAGGTGGCCGAGATGGTCGGTCCTCGACGTGCGGCCGGGGCGGGGGACGTGCTGCACGTCGAGATCGGTGACGACGGGTGGGTCCTTGCTCCCGGCCTCCCGTGAGGTCGCGGGGGCCCGGCGCGCGGGCTCGCGCGCCTGTTGCACCTCTCAGAAGAGGCGGTGCTCGCTGGTGTCGATGCCCTTGAGCTCGTCGTAGTCGAGCACGACGCACCGGATGCCGCGGTCCTCGGCCAGGGTGCGCGCCTGCGGCTTGATGATCTGGGCCGCGAAGATGCCGGTGACCGGCGCCAGGTGGGGATCCCGGTTCATCAGCTCGAGGTAGCGGGTGAGCTGCTCGACCCCGTCGATGTCGCCGCGACGCTTGATCTCCACCGCGACCGAGCGACCGGCGGAGTCCTTGCAGAGGATGTCCACGGGCCCGATCGCGGTCATGTACTCGCGACGGCCCAGGGTCCAGCCCTCTCCGAGGGTGGTGATGTGCTCGGCCAGGAGCCTCTGCAGGTGCGCCTCCACGCCGTCCTTGACCAGACCGGGGTCGACGCCCAGCTCATGAGCGGAGTCGTGGTGCACCTCGTGCAGCCGCACCCGAAGCCGGTCCTCGGACTTCGCGTGCTGGACGACCCACACCGCGGTGACCCCTTCCGCGGCCTCGGTCTCATCCGGTTCGACCTCCGCCATCGCGCATGGTGGCGACATCCAGTTCAACGGCTTGTAGGACCCCCCGTCGGAGTGCACGAGCACCGACCCGTCCGCCTTGACGAGGAGGAGCCGGGTGGCCAGGGGAAGGTGGGCGCTCAGGCGCCCGTCGTAGTCGACGCTGCACGCCGCGATGACCATTCGCACGATGAGTCACCCTACCGAAGGGCTGCCGGGAAGCTGTTGCCGCTCGGGTCGCCCGGGCGCACACTGGAGGAGAGGTGAGGCCGATGTGGGCAGTCCTGCTCCTGGTGTGCTTCCTCGTCGTGCCCGGAGTCTGGTTCGTCGCCCAGTGCGAGGTGATCAGGTGGCTCTCCGAGGGGGAGACGCCCCGGCTCCTGCGTCCGCTCGCCCGCCGGGTGGGGGCCGTGCGCCGGGCGCTGGGCTGGGGGCCGCGCGTCGAGGAGCCCCTCCCCGACATCCTCCTCACCCTGGAGCTCAGGCGTCTCGCTGCCGAGGTTCGTCGGGTCGAGGAGGGCACCCAGCCGCATCCTGCAGCCCGCCGCCAGGCGGCCCTCGCGGCGTACGACCGGGTCCTGCTCCAGCTCTGCGAGACGGCCGACCTCCCCACTGCCTGCGGTCTGCCACCCCTGTCGGCACGGCGCCGCCTGGAGCTCGAGACCGGCTTGGTCTCCTCTGGCGTGGACTGGTGAGGAGGGGCGGGCTGGCCCGGGAGTAAGGAGCGTCACGCCCCGCGGGTGTCGTGACCGCGGGCACCCTCTGGGAGGATCGGCCCATGGCGCGTGACTTCACCAGTGTGGGTGTGATCGGACTCGGGACGATGGGCGCGGGGATCGTGGAGGTCTTCGCCCGCAACGGGATCGACGTCTTCGCCGTCGACGTCGACGAGGCCGGGGTGGTGCACGGCAGGACGATCCTCACCGGGAGCACCGGCCGCGCGCTCGGCCGCGGCAAGATCACCCAGGAGCAGCACGACGCGATCCACGATCGCGTGACCTACTCCACCGACCTCTCCGACCTCGCGGGCTGCCAGCTCGTGGTCGAGGCGGTGCCCGAGCAGCTCGAGCTGAAGAAGTCCCTGCTCAGCCGCCTCGACGGCATCGTCGGGGCCGAGGCGGTGCTCGCGACCAACACCTCCTCGCTGCCGGTGACCGAGATCGCGGTCGCCACCTCCAACCCCAAGCGCGTCGTGGGCATGCACTTCTTCAACCCCGCGCCCGTGCAGCAGTTCGTCGAGGTCATCCGCACGGTCATCACCGCGGACGACGTCTTCGAGGACGTCAAGGCGCTGGCCGAGCGGCTGGGCAAGAAGCCGGTCGTCGTCGGCGACAAGGCGGGGTTCATCGCCAACGCGCTGCTCTTCGGCTACCTCAACCACGCGGTGTCGATGTTCGAGAGCCGTTACGCCTCGCGCGAGGACCTCGACGCGTCGATGCGCTTCGGCTGCGGCTACCCGATGGGCCCCCTGCAGCTGATCGACCTCATCGGGCTGGACACCACCTACGAGATCCTCGACACGATGTACAAGCAGGGGCGCGACCGACTGCACGCCCCCAGCCCGATCATCAAGCAGATGGTGAGCGCGGGTCTGCTGGGGCGCAAGTCGGGGCGGGGCTTCTACACGTATGCCGCACCGGGTTCCCCCGAGGTCGTTCCCGACGCGCAGACGCCATCTGGCGGTCCGCCCGCCGGAGTGGAGCTGCGTGAGGTCACGAGCGTCGGTGTGGTCGGCTCCGGCACCATGGCAACCGGGATCATCGAGGTGTTCGCGAAGGCCGGGTATGCCGTGACCTACGTCGCCCGCGGCGAGGACAAGGTCGCTGCGGTGGCGACGTCGATCGAGCGCAACCTCGCCCGTGCCGTGGAGAAGGGCCGGATGACCACCGAGGAGGTCGACGCCACCGTCGGCCGGCTGACCGGCTCGACCTCGCGCGAGGACCTGGCCGACGTCGACCTGGTGCTCGAGGCGATCGCCGAGGACCTCGAGGTCAAGCAGGACCTCTTCCGCGACCTGGACCGCATCTGCAAACCGGGGGCGGTGCTCGCCACCACGACCTCGTCGCTGCCGATCATCGACTGCGCGAAGGTCACCTCCCGACCCCAGGACGTCATCGGGATGCACTTCTTCAACCCCGCGCAGCTCATGAAGCTCGTCGAGGTGGTGCACACCGTCGCGACCGGAACCGACGTCATCGCCACCGTGCAGGACCTCTGCGCGAAGGCCGGCAAGGTCGCGGTGACCTGTGGCGACAGGTCGGGGTTCATCGTCAACGCGCTGCTCTTCCCCTACCTCAACGATGCAGTGAAGATGCTCTCGGCGAACTACGCGACCGCCGACGACATCGACACGGCGATGAAGACCGGCTGCGGGCTACCGATGGGCCCCTTCGAGCTGCTCGACGTCGTGGGCCTGGACGTCTCGCTGGCGATCCAGCGCGAGCTCTACCTCGAGTTCCGTGAGCCGGGCTTCGCTCCCGCCCCGCTGCTGGAGCACCTCGTCACCGCGGGCTACCTCGGGCGAAAGACCGGCCGCGGGTTCCGCACCCACGCCTGACCGGCATCCAGTCCTGCCTCATCGCATCTCCTCACCGGGTGAGTAGGGTCACCGGGTGAGCACCTCCGCCGCCCCGAACCGCGTGCGCGCGACCCTTCCGGCGCGCGCCCGGGTCGTGGTCATCGGCGGGGGTGTCATCGGCGCCTCGATCGCCTACCACCTGGCCCACCTCGGGGTCACCGACGTGCTGGTGCTCGAGCGCGACCGGCTCACCTCCGGCACCACGTGGCACGCCGCCGGGCTGATGACCTGCTTCGGCTCCACGAGCGAGACGAGCACCCGGCTGCGCCTGTACTCCCGTGACCTCTACGCGCGGCTCGAGGCCGAGACCGGGGTCGCGACCGGCTTCAAGGCGGTCGGGCTCATCGAGGCCGCGGCGGACCGTGACCGGCTGGAGGAGTACCGCCGGGTGGCGGCGTTCCAGCGCGTCCACGGCCTCGAGGTCGAGGAGATCGGTCCCAGCGAGATGGCCGAGCTCTTCCCGCTCGCGCGCACCGACGACCTCCTCGCCGGTTTTCACGTGCCGGGCGACGGCCGGGTGAACCCCGTCGACCTCACCATGAGTCTCGCCCGTGGCGCGCGCGCCCTCGGCGTGCGCGTGGTCGAGGGCGTGAGCGTCGAGCAGGTCATCACCCGCGCTCGCGGCCTGGTCGAGGAAGTCACCGGGGTCCGCACGGATGCCGGCGACGTCGAGTGCGAGCTGGTCGTGAACTGCGCCGGCATGTGGGCTCGCGAGCTCGGCGAGCGCAATGGTGTCGTCATCCCCAACCAGGCCGCCGAGCACTACTACCTCATCACCGAGCCGATCGAGGGGATGAGCCCCGACGCACCGGTCTTCGAGGACCCCGCGGCCTACGGCTACTACCGTGAGGAAGGCGGCGGAATGATGGTCGGCCTCTTCGAGCCGGAGGCTGCCGCGTGGCAGGTCGACGGCATCCCGCGGGACTTCTCGTTCGGCACGATCGCCCCCGACTGGGACCGGATGGGCCCCTTCGTCGAGCGCGCCATCTCGCGTGTGCCGGTGGTCGAGACGGTCGGCATCCGCACCTTCTTCTGCGGCCCCGAGTCCTTCACCCCTGATCTCGCCCCCGCGGTCGGTGAGGCCCCCGGCATCCACGGCTACTTCGTCTGCGCCGGGCTCAACTCCGTCGGCATCCTCTCCGCCGGTGGGCTCGGCCGGATCGTCGCCCAGTGGATGGCAGGTGGCCGCCCGGATGTCGACGTGACGGGCTTCGACGTCGCGCGCTTCCGCGACTGGCAGCTGCACCCCAGGCACCGGGCCCAGCGCACTGCCGAGATCCTCGGCACGGTCTATGCAGCGCACACCCCCGGTGTCGAGCTGACCACTGCGCGAGGAGAGTTCACGTCGCCGCTGCACGACCGGCTCGTCGCCGAGGGCGCCCGGATGCGTGACGTGAGCGGCTGGGAGTCTGCTGCCTGGTATGCCGGGCGCGGTCTGCAGGCGAGCGCCGAGCCGGGCTGGGGCCACCAGCCGTGGTTCGCCCACTGGGAGGCGGAACACCGGGCGGTGCGCGAGGCGGTCGGGATCATGGACATGTCGTTCATGGCGAAGCTCGCGGTTCGTGGGCCAGATGCCGGAGTCGTGCTCGACCACCTCAGTGCCGGAGCGGTCAACCGGTGCGACGGGGTCATCACCTACACCCAGTGGCTCGACGAGCAGGGCGGCATCCGCGCCGACCTCACCGTGACCCGCCTGGCGCCCGACGACTTCCTCGTCGTCGCGTCCGACACCGCGCACGGCCCGGTCCTGGCGTTGCTGCGGCGCGCTGTCGGTGACGCAGCGGTCACGGTGGAGGACGTCACCACGGCCCTTGGGCTGGTGACCGTGCAGGGACCGGAGTCGCGCGCCACCCTGGCGGACGCCGCGCCCGGCACCGACTGGTCCACCGAGGCGATCCCGTTCCGCGCCGCGCGTCGGGTCGCGATCGCCGGCGTGGAGGTGCTCGCCATCAGGATCACCTATCTCGGTGAGCTCGGCTGGGAGCTCTACGTGCCGGCTGGCCGGGCCACGGACGTGTGGGACGCGGTCCTCGGGGCGGGCGCACCCCACGGCATCCGGCCGGTTGGCCTGAGGGCGTTGTCGAGCCTGCGTCTGGAGAAGGGCTACCGCGACTTCGGCCACGACATCGACAACACCGACGACGTCTTCGGCGTCGGACTGGGGTTCGCCGTGGCCCTCGACAAGCCGGGGGGCTTCATCGGCAGCGACGCCACGCTCGCCGTGAAGGGACGTGGCACGCCCCACCACCGACTCGTTCAGGTGCTGCTCACGCACCCCGAACCGCTGCTCTTCCACGCCGAGCCGGTGCTGCGTGACGGGGTGGTGGTGGGGGAGGTGCGTTCGGCGTCCTACGGATGGACCCTCGGCGGCGCCGTTGGGCTCGCGTTCGTCGGGGGCGGCGAGCCCGTCACAGCGCAGTGGCTCGCCGACGGCACCTGGGAGGTCGACGTGGCAGGCACTCCTCACCCGGCCCGGGTCTCGCTGCGCCCTCTCTACGACCCGAGCAGCGCCCGCGTCACCGGCTGACGCCCATGCGGGCCCGACCGGGGCGTTCTGGGACGATGGACCCCATGCCCCGTGCCAACCGTCGCCGCCGAGACCTGGAGTCTCGGCCCCTGTCCGGCTCCGGAGAGGTGGACACCCAGACGTATGCCGGCCGGCCGTGGCACGTTCGGCGGCTCAGCGGGGCGTCGGCCACCAAGGAGTACCGGTGCCCGGGGTGTCACCAGGGGATTGCGATGGGCAGCGCCCATGTGGTCGCCTGGCCGGCCGAGGGCGTCGGCGGTATCGAGCAGCGTCGACACTGGCACATGCGGTGCTGGTCGGGGAGGCACGCCACTCCCGGCCGCTGAGGCACTCAGTGCGCGCGCTGGCGCGGCACGAGCACCTCCTCGTAGAGCAGGATCAGTCCGGCGGCCACCGGGATGGCGAGCAGCGCGCCGAGCACGCCGAGCAGCGCCCCCCCAGCCAGTGCGGCGACCACCGTCACCGGCCCCGGCACGGAGACGGTGTGCTGCATCACCCGGGGAGCCACCACGTAGTTCTCGATCTGCTGGTAGATGACGTAGTAGATGATCGCGATCACCGCGCTGCGCGGATCGTGGAAGAACGCGACGAGGACGACTCCGGCGGCCCCCAGGGTCGCACCGATCATGGGGATCAGGCCGAGGAGGCCGACGGTGACGGCCAGGACCGCCGCATAGGGAATCCCGAGGATCGTCATCAGCACGTAGGAGAGAAGAGCGTTCACGCTCGCGATGGCCACCTGCCCGATGGCGTAGGACCCGACCCGACGCATGATCTCCTCCGAGAGCGAGATGACCCGGGGGCGGCGGGTGGCAGGCACTGCGGCATAGGCCGCCTGCTTGATCCGGGGGAGGAAGGAGAGGAAGTACAGGGTGAGCACGAGCACCGTGAAGAACTGGAAGACGCCGTTGATGACGAGCCGCCCTGCACCGAGGATCCCGCCCAGCACCCCTTCGATGAACTGCTGGTCCGAGAGTCGGCTCATCGCCTCGGCCCGCACCTTGTCGAGCACGTCGTAGTTCTGGTCGATCCGGTTCAACCAGGGGCTGTTGAGGACGTCCTGGACGTATCCGGGTGTCTGGGAGGCGAGCTGGGTTCCTTGGAGCACGACCGGTGGGAGCACCAACGCGCCGATGAGGCCGAACACGAGGAGCAGCCCGAGGAATACCCCGATCACGGCCGACCCGCGCCGCACTCCTCGGGCCACGATGACGTCCACGATCGGGGCGAGCGTGAGCGCGAGGAAGAATGCCACGACGAGGATCGTCAGCGTCGTCGTGAGGCGCCCGAGAAGCCCCCAGAGGCCGATGGCGAGGAGAGCTCCGGTGGCCCCGAAGAATCCGAGGTAGAAGGGGGAGTGGCGGTTGAGCGGCTTTCCCAGCGTTCCGTAGAGCGCAGGGGTGCCCACGGGGACGCTCCCGGCGCCATCGCCCGTCGGCGGTCCGGGTGCTGGCGTGGGGATCGAGCCCTCGCCCTCGCCCCCGCCCTCGCTGACGCCGTCGGCAGCCTCGAGGTGAGCGGCCGCGATGCGGTTGCTCTGCTCGAGAGCAGCGACCTGTCGTCGCCGAAAATCCCCCCACCGTTTGAGCGGGGTCCACATGCCCGACAGCCTCACGCCACACCTCCGCGGATCACCCTAGTGGCGGTGGGTGACGGCTCCGGCTCAGGCGTCGCGGAACCTGTTGATCGCCGGCTCGAAGCGGCTCCGCTTCTCCGGGTCACTCACGCCGAGACCCTCCTCGGGAGCGAGCGTGAGCACACCGACCTTCCCCTGGTGGAGGTTGTGGTGCACGTCCAGGGCGGCCCGGCCGACCTCCTCGAGGCGGTAGGTGCGTGACAGGGTCGGGTGGATCAGCCCGCGGTCGATGAGCTCGTTGGCCTCCCACGCCTCGCGGTAGTTCGCGAAGTGGCTCGAGACGATCCGCTTGAGGTTCATCCACAGGTAGCGGTTGTCGTACTCGTGCATGTAGCCCGAGGTGGATGCGCAGGTGACGATGGTGCCGCCCTTGCGCGCGACGTAGACACTGGCCCCGAAGGTCTCACGTCCCGGGTGCTCGAAGACGATGTCGACATCGTGGCCGCCGGTGAGCTCGCGGATCCGCTTCCCGAGCCGCTGCCACTCCTTCGGGTCCTGGGCGGTGCCCTCCTCGTTCCAGAACCGGTAGCCCTCAGCGGTGCGGTCGATGATCAGCTCCGCGCCCATCGCCCGGCAGATCTGCGCCTTCTCCGGTGAGGACACCACGCAGATCGGCGTCGCGCCCCCGGCCAGCGCCATCTGGGTCGCGTAGGACCCCAAGCCACCGGAGGCCCCCCAGATGAGCACCCGGTCGCCGAGCTTCATGTGGGCGCCGTTGCGCGAGATGAGCTGCCGGTATGCCGTGGAGTTCACCAGCCCCGGCGACGCCGCCTCCTCCCAGGTGAGGTGCGTCGGCTTGGGCATCAGCTGGTTGGCCTTGACGATGGCGAGCTCCGCGAGGCCGCCGAAGTTGGTCTCGAAGCCCCAGATCCGTTGCTGCGGGTCCATCATCGTGTCGTCGTGGCCCGCGGCGTCCTCGAGCTCGACGGAGAGGCAGTGCGCGACGACCTCCGTGCCGGGCTTCCACTTCGTCACTCCCGGTCCGACGCGGAGCACGACGCCGGCGAGGTCGGAGCCGACGACGTGGTAGGGCAGGTCGTGCCGCTTGGCGTACTCCGAGGTGCGCCCGTAGCGCTCGAGGAAGCCGAACGTGGAGACCGGCTCGAAGATCGAGGTCCACACGGTGTTGTAGTTGATCGCGCTCGCCATGACGGCGACCAGTGCCTCGCCCGGCGCCAGGTCAGGGACCGGCACGTCGTCGAGGTGGAGGGACCTGCGAGGGTCCTTGTCGCGGGTCGCGACGCCGGAGAACATCTCCGCCTCGTCCTTGTGGACGGTGGTCGCCCGGTAGGTCTGCGGGATCGGCAGCCCGGCATATGTCTGAGCCGTGCGGTCCCCCGACAGGATGGCCTCGCGGATCTGCTCCATGCGGTTCGTGCTCCTTCGCGGCGTCGATGTCCCCGAGAACCTACTGGCCGGCTCGACCGCCTCGATCAGCCTGAGACACCGGTCACGGCGTGATCCACCTCACGAGAGGTCGACGCCCGCGCGCACCCGGCGACATAGGGTTTTGGAATGACCCCGACCCCCGTCTCGCGACGCCGGGCCCTGCTCGGCGGGGGTGCGCTCCTCGCGACCGGGGGAGCGGTCGGGGGCACGTCGCTGTATCGGAGCCGCCGAGCGGAGGTGCCGCTCTACGGGGAGACCGTGGCCTTCGCCGCGCCCGAGGTGCGCGAGATCGTCCCTGTGGGTCGGGCTGAGGACGTCGTGCCCGGCACCAGGGTTCTCGCCGCACGTCCGCTGAGCGGCATGCTCCTGGAGCAGGAGGCCGCGTGGCTGGAGTCGAGCGCCCCCTGGGTCGGGCGGATGCAGGACCCGCAGGGCCTGCTGCGCTCGGCCATGCTCGACCTGCGGGTGCTGAGCGTGGGGCTCCCGGTCTCGGTGGCGGGTTGGACGGACCGATGGCGCTACGCCTGGCCGCGCGACGTCTCCTTCGTCGCAGCCGCCCTCGCCCGCACCGGGCACCCCGACCACGCAGCGGCACAGCTGGCCTACCTCCTGGGGGTCCAGCGCCCCGACGGGTGGTTCGAGGCCCGCTACGACGTCTCCACACACTCCTCGCCCGATGGTCGGGCCGCCCAGCTCGATGGGTGCGGGTGGGTGCTCTGGGGCGCGCTGGAGCTCGCCCGTGCCGCCCCGGACCGGTCGGTGGAGCTGCTCCGCCCGCTGCGGCCGATGCTCGTCCTCTCCTCGCGGCGCCTCCTCGCCTCGATCGATGCCACGACGTCGCTGCCGATCCCGTCCTCGGACTACTGGGAGCTGGCCGAGGACCGGCTCACCCTGGGCACCGCAGCAGCAGTGCTCACCGGGCTGCGCTGTGCGTCCGATGTGCTGCCCCTGGTCGGGGAGATGGCGCTTGCCGACCGGACCCGGGCCGCCTCGGACACCCTCGGCCGCCAGGTGCGAGCCCACTTCGGGCCAGCGGGCTACCCGCGCCTGCTCGGTGGCTCGGCAGCCGACGCCGCGATCACCTTCCTGGTCGCGCCGATCGGCGGGACCGAGCCCGACGTGGAGGTGCTCAGCGCCGTCGACCGGGCCCAGAGCGCGATGTCCCGGCCGGCCGGCGGCGTGGCCCCGGGTGAGTCGTGGAAGGAGGACGGGATCAGCTGGACGCCGGAGACCGCACTCTTCGCCGCGGCGTGGGCGGCGAACGGCTACCGCACCAAGGCGGAGACTCTCCTCACCTGGCTCGGCGACCACCGCACCACGGCGGGGTCCTTCCCCGAGAAGGTGCTCCATGACGGTCGACCGGCAGCGGTGGCCCCGCTCGCGTGGACCGCCTCGCTCGTCGCGATCGCGCTGCACGAGCTGACCCTCCGGTGATCGCCTCGCGTCCATCGCGCCCGGTTCTCGGGTGGCTGGTCGTCGCTGCGCTCGCCGTCCTCGGGGTCATCGCACCAGCCGGTGTGGCGGGAGCGCAGGAGCCGCCGCGCGCTGTCGTCCTCGTGGGTGCGCCCGGCCTGTCGTGGACCGACATCGACGCGGTGACGACGCCGACCCTGCACGGCCTCGCACTCGCCGGTGGCGTGGCCTCGCTCACGGTGCGGGCCGTCCGCTCGCGGTCCTGTGCGGTCGACGGGTGGCTCACGCTGTCTGCCGGTCGCAGGGCCGCAGACCTCGTCGGCCCGTGCCGGGCGCCGCAGGGGGTGGCAGCCGACGGTGCGGTGCCGCACTGGGAGGACTACCTCACGGCGGCGGACGCCGACTCCTACGGCGCGGTTCCGGGCACGCTCGCGTCCTCCCTCCTGGATGCCGGCACCTGCGTGGGTGCCGTCGGACCCGGTGCGGCGATCGGAGCCGCAGACGTGACCGGCCGCACCGCCACGTCCACCCTCCCGGATGGAGCGGTCGGGTGTCGCGTCACGCTGGTCGACGGCGGCATCCTGCCCGTGGACCCGGTCGCCCGCACCGCTGCGCTGCGTGCCCTCGACACCACCACCGCGCAGGTGCTGGGGGCTGCCGACCCGCGGACCCGTATCGTGGTCGCCGGGGTGGGGGACGGGCTCTCGGCCGTGCGACCGCGAGCGCTCATCATCACCGGAGACCACTCCGGCTGGCTGACGTCACCCTCGACCCGTCAGCCTGGCCTGGTCCAGCTCCAGGACCTCACGGCCACCCTGCTCGACTGGGAGGGTGCCTCGGCCTCGGAGCTCACCGGGCGTCCCGTGACGGTCACCGCCGACGGTGGGCCGGCGAGCGACCGGATCGCGGAGCTGCAGGGCTTCGAGGTGCGCTCGAGCACGCTGCGATCGGTGAGCCCCCAGGTCACCGGCTGGCTCGCGGCGGCATTCGCCGCGTGGTGCTTCGTGGCGGGAGTGGTCCTGCGGCGCCGCGGGGTGATCTCCGGGAGGGTGACCCTCGCCGGGGTGGCCGTGGCGTCGGTGCCGCTCTCCACCTTCGCGGCGAACCTGGTGCCGTGGTGGCGGGCCCCCGCACCTGCCCTCGCGTTCGTCGCGGTGCTGGCGGCGGTGGTCGCGGTGGTCACCACGCTTGCTGCGCTCGCGAGGCGTCGGTGGCACCTCGGCGCCTTGGTCGTGCTCTCGGTCCTGACCCTCCTGGTGCTCGGCGGTGACGTGCTGACGGGGTCCGGGCTCCAGCTCGCGTCGGTCTTCGGTCAGAACCCGACGGTCGGGGGGCGCTTCTACGGCGTGGGCAACACGAGCTACGCCCTCTACGGGGTCGCGCTGCTGGGTGTCGTGGGCGTGCTCGCCACGGCCCGAGCCCGCACCCCTCACCGGTCGCTGGCCCTGTCAGCGCTGGTGCTGCTCGCGGCCATCGTGATCGAGGGAGCACCATCGCTCGGGGCCGACTTCGGGGGCCCTCCCGGGCTCCTGCTGGGTGGGCTCGTCGTCCTCGCGGGATCGTCGGGGGTGCGCCTCACCCCACGCAGGGTGCTCGGCGCGCTGGTGGGGGTGGCGGCGGTGACCACGGTGGTCGCGGTGCTGGACTGGCTTCGTGCGCCGGCTGCGCGCACGCACCTGGGGGAGTTCGTGGAGACGGTCCTGCACGGGGACCTCGCCGACGTCATCGGGCGCAAGGTGAGCCAGAACCTGGCCAACCTCACCTCGCCGCCCCTGCTCACGGTCTCGGTCGCAGCCCTGGCCCTTGTGCTCCTCGCTCGGCACACGGGCTGGCGCCCCTCGAGCGCCGGGTCACTGGTGCTGCGCGGCTCCGCCGTCCTCGCGGCAGTCGGGTTCGCCGTCAACGACTCAGGGCTGGTGATCCCGGCATACGCGGCACTGATGCTCCTCCCGCTCCTCGCCGCCGACACCGCCGCGCGCCACCTCGCAGCAACCCCACTCCGCGGGGTGGAAGGGCGGGGGAGGGGTGTCAGTGCGCGGTGACGGCCGGCTCGACGAGCTCGACGAGCACGCCACCGGCATCCTTGGGGTGGATGAAGTTGACGCGTGAGTTGCTGGTGCCCCGCTTGGGGGTGTCATAGAGCAGCCGGAGCCCGCGCTGGCGCAGTGTCGCGCAGACCGCGTCGAGGTCGGTGACCCGATAGGCGAGCTGCTGGATGCCGGGACCGCTGCGGTCGATGAACTTCGCGATCGTCGACTCGGGGGACAACGGCGCCAGGAGCTGGATGCACGAGCCGGAGTCACCGACCGCGAGCATCGCCTCGCGCACCCCCTGCTCCTCGTTGCGCTCCTCGTGCACGACTCGCATGCCGTAGGCGCGCTCGTGGAAGGCGATCGCCTCGTCGAGGTCGGGCACCGCGAGCCCGACGTGGTCGATGGCCGTGAAGAGCTCGGTGCTGGTCTCGGAGGTCATGCTCCAAGCCTAGGAGCGGGGGGCCGGGCGGGGCACCGCCCGTGGCGTGGGTCACCGAAGCACAGGGGTGGCAGGGGGGCGCACGGTGGCTAGAGTCGGTGGTGATCAGCGGAACCGACCCTGGAGGCACCATGTCCACCGACCCCACCGTCATCGTCGCCGGAGCCCGCACCCCGATGGGACGGATGAGCGGCTCCCTCAAGGGCTTCAGCGGCTCAGACCTCGGCGGGTTCGCGATCAAGGGGGCGCTGGAGAAGTCCGGCGTGGCGCCCACCGATGTCGACTACGTCATCATGGGCCAGGTCCTCACCGCGGGTGAGGGCCAGATCCCGGCCCGCCAGGCGGCATCCAAGGGTGGCATCCCGATGACGGTCCCTGCCCTGAGCATCAACAAGGTGTGCCTCTCGGGCATCGACGCCATCGCCCTCGCCGACCAGCTGATCCGCGCCGGGGAGTTCGATGTCGTCGTCGCGGGCGGCCAGGAGTCGATGACCAACGCGCCGCACCTGCTGGAGAAGAGCCGCGACGGCTTCAAGTACGGCGACGTGACGATGCATGACCACATGGCCCAGGACGGGCTGTGGGATGCGTTCACCGACCAGGCGATGGGGTTGCTCACCGAGGCCGCCAACACCGGCGACGTCGCCTTCACCCGTGAGGAGCAGGATGCCTTCTCGGCCCGCAGCCACCAGCTGGCGGCGCGCGCCTGGAAGGACGGCTACTTCGACGACGAGGTCGTCACCGTCACGATCCCGCAGCGCAAGGGCGACCCGCTGGAGTTCCGCACGGACGAGGGGATCCGCGCCGACACGACCACCGAGTCGCTCTCCCGACTGCGGCCGGCCTTCGACAAGGACGGCACCATCACCGCGGGGTCGGCCTCGCAGATCTCCGACGGGGCCTGTGCCGTCGTCGTGATGCGCAGGTCGCGCGCCGAGGAGCTCGGGCTCACCTGGCTGGCCGAGATCGGCGCACACGGTGTGGTCGCCGGGCCTGACTCCACCCTCCAGAGCCAGCCTGCCCAAGCGATCGCCAAGGCCTGTGCACGAGAGGGCATCTCACCCGAAGACCTCGACCTGGTCGAGATCAACGAGGCCTTCGCCGCTGTGGGCCTGGCCTCCACCAAGGAACTGGGCATCGACCCGGAGAAGGTCAACGTCAACGGTGGTGCCATCGCGCTGGGCCACCCGATCGGCATGTCCGGCGCCCGAATCACCCTGCACCTCGCGCTCGAGCTCGCGCGTCGCGGCGGTGGTGTGGGTGCCGCCGCACTGTGTGGTGGTGGTGGCCAGGGCGATGCGCTCATCGTCAGGGTCCCTGCCCGGGACTGATCCTGAGCAGTCCCCGCGCGGTTGACGTGCCCTCCCTCGTCGCAGCGACGAGGGAGGGGCGTCCGCGTGCCGTCGCCCGGCTGATCTCCCTGGTCGAGGACGGCCACCCGGCGCTGCGCGAGGTGATGGCCGCACTGGTCCCGGATGCCGGTCGTGCGCACGTCGTGGGCCTCACCGGGGCGCCCGGGGTCGGGAAGTCGACGGCCACGAGCGCCCTCGTCACGGCCTACCGCTCTGCCGGTCGGCGCGTCGGCGTGCTTGCCGTGGACCCGTCCTCGCCCTTCTCCGGTGGGGCCCTCCTCGGCGACCGGATCAGGATGAGCGAGCACGCGGCCGACCCAGAGGTCTTCATCCGCTCGATGGCCTCGCGTGGTCACCTCGGTGGCCTCTCCCGTGCCGCGCCGCAGGCCCTGCGGGTGCTCGATGCCGCGGGCTGCGACGTCATCCTGCTCGAGACGGTCGGCGTCGGCCAGTCCGAGGTCGAGGTCGCGGGCACTGCCGACACCACCGTGGTGGTGCTCGCCCCGGGCATGGGGGACGGGATCCAGGCTGCGAAGGCGGGGATCCTCGAGGTGGCCGACATCCTCGTCGTCAACAAGGCGGACCGGGACGGAGCCGCGCGCACGGCCAGCGAGCTGAGGTCCATGGTGTCCATGGCCGACCGTGGTGGTGCACCGTCCTGGACCCCACCCGTCGTGTCGACGCAGGCTCAGACCGCCACTGGGATCGAGGCCCTCGTCGGAGCGATCCGCGACCACCGTGTCTGGCTCGGTGAGGACGGGCTGCTCGCCCGGCGCACCCGCCGTGCATCCCGTGAGGTCGAGGCGCTGGCGCTGGAGACGCTGCGCTCGGGGATGTCGGGGACCACCGGGGGAGGTCGGCTGGAGGCCCTCGCCGCGGACGTCGCGGCCCGCCGCACCGATCCCTACTCCGCGGCCGACGTGCTGGTCACCTCAGTGCGATCTGTTGCCGGGCCGAGATGACGGGCAGCCCTCAGGGAGCGGGGTTCTCGAACGCAGGCTCGTCGTCGTGGTCGGCGGCTTCGACCGGCATCGGGTCCGGCACGCCGGCGGTGATCCTGCTCCCGTCCGCCCGGGTTCCGCCTGTCTGAGGGGTGTCCCCGAGAACACCGTCGATCCTCGGCCCGCGCCCGCGCAGTGCGACCACGAGCGCGCCGGACGACGTGGCCACGTGGGCGGCGCCGCGCACCTCGACCGGCACGTCGTTCTCACCCTCCTCCACCACGAAGGTCATCGACTCCGGCTCCAGGGTGACCCGCACGCGAGTGCCCCGCCACGTGAGGCGGAAGGTCAGCTCGCTCCATCCGTCGGGCAGGCGTGGGTCGAAGGCGAGCTTCCCGCCGTGGTCGCGCATCCCGCCGAAACCGTTGACCAGTGCCGCCCAGACCCCGCCGGCCGAGGCGATGTGCAGACCGTCGACGGTGTTGGCATGCAGGTTCGCCAGGTCGACGAACAGTGCGTCCACGAAGTAGCGGAACGCCACTTCGTGGTATCCCACCTCCGCAGCGATGATCGACTGCACGACGGCTGACAGGCTGGAGTCTCCTGTCGTGATGGGGTCGTAGTACTCGAAGTCCTTTCGCTTCTCCTCCGCCGTGAACCGGTCGCCCTGGAGGAAGAGGGCCAGCACGACGTCCGCCTGCTTGAGCACCTGGAAGCGGTAGATGACCAGCGGGTGGTAGTGCAGGAGGAGGGGCCGCAGCGCGGCGGGCGTGCGGCTGAGGTCCCAGACCTCACGGTCGAGGAAGAGGTCGTCCTGGGGGTGGATCTCCAGCCCCTCGTCGAAGGGGATGTGCATCTTCGCGGCGCATCGCTTCCACTCCCGCACCTCGCGCGTGCTCACCCCCAGTCGCTGCTCGAGTCGCGTGTAGTCCGTGGGATGCTCGCGGCGGATCCGCTCCACCGCGTCAGCGGCCTGCTCGAGGTTGAACCGCGCCATGACGTTCGTGAAGAGGTTGTTGTTCACGACCGTCGTGTACTCGTCCGGGCCGGTCACGCCGTGGATGTGGAACGAGTCCCCACCGTTGCTGCGCCAGAACCCGAGGTCGGCGTAGAGCCGGGCGGTCTCGACGAGCATCTCCATGCCGTCGCGGGCGAGGAAGCCCACGTCATCGGTCGCGTTGACGTACTGCACCAGCGCGTGGGCGATGTCGGCGTCGATGTGGACCTGTGCCGTGCCTGCCGCGTAGTAGGCCGATGCCTCCTCGCCGCTGATGGTGCGCCACGGGAAGAGGGCCCCACGCTCGGAGAGGTCGCGGGCCCGTCGCCGCGCGGCAGGCAGCATCCGGTTTCGGAAGTGGAGCAGGTTCCTGGCCAGCTGTGGGCTGGTGTAGGTGAGGAACGGCGCGACATAGATCTCACTGTCCCAGAAGTAGTGTCCCTCGTAGCCCGATCCCGTGACGCCCTTGGCGGGCACACCCTGGCCGTCTGCCCGGGCACTCGCCTGCGCGAGGGTGAAGAGGTTGAACCGGATCGCCTGCTGGAGCGCCGCCTCGTGGGGACCCCCCGCCGTGATCTCGACGTCGCTCGCGGCCCAGAAGCGGTCGTACCACTCGCGCTGCTCCCGCAGGTGGTGGGCGAGGTCGTGGCGCGAGGCTCGCTCCAGGGTGCGCCCGCACCGGTCAACGAGCTCGGGCACGGGAAGGCTCCGCGAGGTGTGGTAGGCCACGGTCTTCTCGATGCGGACGGTGCTGCCCGCGCGCGCCTCCACCCGGAACACGGTCTTGGTCTCGTCAGGTGTTGCGAGGGACACGGTCGTGGAGTCGTCAGGAGTGCTCACCAGGTGGTGAGCGGCCACGGCCACCGTCATGCCGGAGTTCGCGCACCGAAATCCGAGCTCTGTGCGGGCGTCGGACGCGTGATGGTGCTGCGGGGTGAGGACCCGGCCCTCCAAGGCTGCCGCCCGACGCGGGTCGACGGCGCTGCCCATCGCGTGGGCTCGCTCGTGGTACTCGTCCTCGCCGTCCTGTCGGTTGAGGATCTGCGAGGAGATCACGACCGAGGCGTCGTGGGAGAGCATCGTCACCTCGAGGGTGAGCACGGCGAGGTGCCTCTGGGCCACCGAGACCATCCGTGAGGACTCGACGAGGATCCGCTTGCCGGAGGGGGTGTGCCAGATCAGTGAGCGGCGGAGCACGCCGTCGCGGAAGTCCAGGGACCGCTCGTAGCTCTCGAGGTCGGCGGTGCCGATGACCAGGGGTTCGTCGTCGACGTAGAGCTTCATGAGCTTGGCGTCCGGGACGTCGACGATGGTCTGTCCCGTGGTGGCGAACCCGAAGGCGACCTCCGCGTGCCGGATCGGCCAGGTCTCATGGAATCCGTTGACGTAGGTGCCGTGCTCGAATGCCTCCCGACCCTCGTCCGGGTTGCCGCGCATCCCGATGTAGCCATTGGCCACGGTGAAGAGCGTCTCGGTCACCCCGAGGTCCTCGAGGTCTGCCTCGCGCTCGACGAGGCGCCAGGCGTCAACGGGAAAGCGGCTCCGGTCCAACGGGTCGGACCCGGTGCTGCGCGGGTTCATGCGAGAAGCCCGAGATCTGTGACGACGAGGTCCGCCCCAGCGGAGGTCAGGGCGGGTTCCCCGACACCGCGGTCCACGCCGATCACCAGGGCGAAGGCCCCAGCGGCTCCGGCGCGCACTCCCGAGACGGCGTCCTCCACGACGACCGCCCGAGAGGGGTCGACCCCGCAGGCGGCGGCCGCGTGCACGAAGGTGTCCGGGGCAGGCTTGCCGGGGAGCCCGAGCGTGACGGCGACCGCGCCGTCGACGACCGCGACGAACCGGTCCGTCAGACCTGCCGCTGCGAGCACCGCTGGAGCATTGGCCGAGGAGGAGACGACTGCGAGAGGGGTGCCGAGGTCGCGCAACCGGTCCAACAGAGCCACCGACCCCGGGTAGGCAGTCACTCCGTCGCGCTCCAGGACCATGGTGAAGGTGTCGTTCTTCCGGTTGCCCAGACCACAGACGGTCCGGGCGCTCGGGGGGTCCTCACGGTCGCCCTCGGGCAGTGCGATGCCGCGCGACGCGAGGAAGTCGCGGACCCCGTCGTAGCGCGGTTTGCCGTCGACATGGGCGAAGTAGTCGGCATCGGTGTAGGGGGAGGTGTCCGCGGCGGGGTCCTCGTGCGCGGCGAGGAAGGCGGTGAACATCTCGGCCCACGCCCGCATGTGCACACCGGCCGTCGGGGTCAGCACCCCGTCGAGGTCGAAGAGGACCGCGCCGACCTCGCGCCAGGCCACGCTGCTCGAGGCGTCCACGGCATCGAAACTAGTGGATTCGCGCGTGCCCCGCGGGGACGTTCGACATCATGGGCGTCACGGACCGCCGATCTCGCGGGGATGCGGCTCCCCCAGCGTGGTCTCGGGGACCCGGCCCGGCGTCCGTCCCTCGACCCCATCGCAGGTCGCCGCGGGTGCTCCCTCGCCCGCCACGAGGCGCTGGTGCTGGGCGTTCAGCCGGAGGCGCGTCGTCGAGGAACCAGCGCCCTGAGCACGGTGTCTTGTGGGCCATCGGCGTCACCCGTTGAGCGTGTCCTGGGTCACGTCCGAGCGTGCGGGGATTTGTCGCAGCCCTCCTGCGTTTGTCATCGTGGAGACCAGCCCGTCACCGGATCGTGATCCGGGGCACCCCAGAACCCGAAGGAACCGACCCCATGGTCACCATCGTCAAGCGCGTCGTCGGCGCGGTCCTGTCCCTGCTGGGGCTCGGCCTCGTCGTCGTCGGCGCGTGGTTCGCGACCCAGCTCGGGACCTCCGGCAGCGCTGAGTTCACCCTGGCCGCCGACAGCGACGTCCCCGTCCTGATCCAGCCGGACGTCCTGAACCGGGTGGACTCCGACGCGGTGGTGAGGGCCACCACGACGAGCGGGGGGTCGGTGTGGATGGCGTTGGCCAACCCGTCCGACGCCACTGCGGTGGTGGGGTCATCGCGACACCAGGAGGTCACCGGGGTCTCGGTTCGCGACTGGGCCCTGACAACCACCACCCGCGGGTCCGGTGAATCGCCGGCACTCGGAGAGGCCGACCTGTGGCGCAAGCAGGACAGTGCGAAGGATCAGGTACGGCTCACGGTGCTGCAGTCCGAGGCGCCGGAGACCTTGGTGATCGCCGCTACCGGCGCCCCGTTGACGTCGGTGACCCTGACGGTGCGTGACAAGTCGTGGTTCGTCGAGGCGGTCGTCGCCGCCCTCATCGGACTCTTCCTCATCGCGGGGGGTGTGCTCCTGCTGTTGCCGCACCGGCGCAGCGAGGGTGCTGCGGGGTCTGCAGCAGGGGGCCCGGATGTCGGGGACGACGCGACCGGCGAGGAGAGGACCACGATCGGTTCGGACACCACCGCCGACGACGACACCACCACCGAGGAGGTGGCTCGATGAGTCGCCGACGCACCGCACGTCAGACCAGGCTCGCGCTCAGCGCGCTCGCCGCGAGCGCGCTTCTGCTCAGTGGTTGCGGCGCCCAGAATGCCCTCGTGGGGCTACATCCCGCCCCGCCGGAGGCATCGACCTCCGCGCCACTGGACGCCGAGGGTGCCGCGGCGATCGCGACCCGGCTGCTCGCTCAGGCCCGGGTCGTCGCCGCGCAGAAGGGCACGGCAGGAGACGCCGCGAGGGCGAAGATCCTGGCCGGGGACGCCTTGACCGTCGCCAACGCCGCCGCGGCTCGCGGTGCAGCAGCACCACCGCCGGAATCCCTCGAGGTGGGCCCCGAGCCGACCCTCGTCGGCCAGTCGCAGGGCCGTGAGTGGCCCCGGGCGATCCTCGCGGCGACCCTTGATGACGCCACCAATGTCCAGTTCCTGCACGTCATGGTGTCAACAGCCCCTGTCGAGCCGTTCCGGATCGTCTCGCAGGTGCCGATGCTCGCCGGCTCGGAGCTTCCTGCCCTGGCAGCCCCCTCGGAGGGTGCCCCGATGCTCGCCACCACCTCGAAGGAGGGTCTTCCCGGGTCGCCGGAGGAGGTCGTGAAGGCGTATGCGGCGGCCCTGGCCCACCCCAAGCCCACGCCCTCGGACCTCGTCACGACCACGGACCCCTTCGCCGTGGCCCTCAAGGCCTCCGCCGCCGCGCAGAGCAAGGCGCTCGGTGCGCTCGGCACGCTGACCCAGACCCACACCCCGGACCTGAAGGGTGCCGTGTCGTTCCGGCTCGCCGACGGGGGAGCGGTGACCTTCGCGCTGATGCGACGGACCGACACCTACAAGGCCTCCGCCAAGGCCAAGGAGCTCACCCTCCCCGCGGACCTGGCTGCGCTGTCGGGCAAGAAGAAGGTCACCTCCACCGCCGAGTTCGGCAGCCTCGAGCCGATCGCGATGGTGCTGCCGCCGACGTCTGGTGCCGCCGAGGCGATCGCCGCCAGCGACCTCCTGGTGTCCGGCAAGGGCCGCTGACCGCGTGTCGCCGACGGCTTTGACACAATCGATTCCATGAGTGAGACCACCCCCCCCGTAGGAATCCGCGGCGCCGTCGACCTGTCCTCGGTGGGCGTGCCCGTGCCCGCAGGTGCTTCGCAGGCCCCCTCCACCGCTCCCGCCGCAGGTGACCGGGCGCCCGCAGGTGCCTCGCCCGTCCCCGCCGGGCTCGTCGTGGAGGTCGATGCCGCCAACCTCCAGCAGGCACTGAGCCGCACCGTGCAGGTGCCCGGGGTGCTGGTCCTGTGGTCCTCGGCGCACCCCCAGACCCGCGAGCTTCTCGACACCGTCATCCGGGTGGCCGCATCGCTCCAGGGCCGCCTGCTCGTCCTCACGGCGGACCTCACCGCGTCACCCGAGCTGCTCCAGGCGTTCCAGCCGCTCCTCGTGCAGGCCTTCGGACAGCCGTCCGTGCCGGCGACGTTCGGGCTGCTCCAAGGTCAGCCGGTCCCGCTGTTCCCGGGGGTCCAGCCCGAGTCCGAGGTGCGCGTCGTCATCGACCAGCTCCTCCAGGCCGCGATCCAGAACGGCGTCACCGGTCGGGTCGAGCTCGAGCAGCCAGCCGGCCCGGTCGAGGAGGAGGTCCCCCCGCTCCACCAGGCCGCGTACGACGCGATCGAGGCCGGGGACATGGAAGCCGCCGCCGCGGCATTCGCGCAGGCCCTGGCCGAGAACCCGAAGGACTACGAGGCCGAGGTCGGGTTGGCCCAGGTCAAGCTCATGCAGCGCACCCAGGGCGTGGACCTGGCTGCTGCCCGCGCCGCCGCGGCCGCTGACCCCACCGATGTCGATGCCGCGACCCTCGTGGCCGACCTCGACATCGTGGGAGGTCACGTCGAGGACGCGTTCGCCCGTCTCCTCGACCTCGTCCGCAGCGACGAGGAGGCGCGCGACCGCGCACGGGCCCACCTGCTCGACCTCTTCGCCGTCGTCGGCAGCCACGACGAGCGGGTGCGCAAGGGCCGCACCGCCCTGATGAGCGCGCTCTTCTGACCGATGCCATCCCCGAAGCTCCTCGACGACCACGTCCGGTTCCGGTTCGAGACCGACGACCCGGCCGTCTCAGCCGTCTCCCTGGACTGTGACGCGGTGGTCGCCGGCCGGCGAGACTTCAGCCGCGCCGGGCAGGCCTGGGTGCTCGACCTGCCTCGGCCGCCGCTGACCCGGCTGGAGTACCGGTATGCCGTTCGCGCGGGCGAGGACGTCAGCGTGGTGCTCGACCCCGACAACCCCATGACGGTGTCCACGGCATTCGGCGACCGCTCGGTGCTCGAGATGCCGGGCTACCGAGCTCCGGCCTGGCTGAGCGCGCCGGTGCGGAGCGGGCGTCTGGACACCATGGCGCTCGCCGGGGAGACCGCCGACGAGGTGCCGCTGACGATGTGGTGTCCGGACGGCCTTCCCGATGACGTGGCGGCGCCGCTCCTGCTGGTGCACGACGGGCCGGAATACGACCTCCTCGCGAGGATCACGACATATGCGGGGGCCCTGGTCGAGGACGGCCGGCTCCCACTGCACCGGGTGGGACTGGTGCACCCGGTCGTGCGCGATGCCTGGTACTCCGGCTCGCCGCAGTACCTGCGCACCATCGCGGATGCCGGGTTGGACAGGATCGCCGAGCGCTATGCCGTGCGCGAACCGGTGGTCGTCATGGGCGCGAGCCTGGGCGGCCTCACGGCTCTCCTGCTCGGGCTGCTCGCGTCGCCCAGGGTCGGCGGGGTGTTCTCGCAGTCGGGGTCCTTCTTCCAGGTGCGACACGACGGCGCTGAGAGCGACTACCGCTACTTCGGCCGGATCTCCCGCCTCGTGCAGACCGTGCTCGACACCCGGCACGCCGAGCACCCCCTCACGGTCGGGATGACGTGCGGAGCGCTGGAGGAGAATGCGGCCAACAACCGCGACATGGCGAGCGCCCTGCGGCGTGCGGGCCACGAGGTCGGCTACCGCCAGGTCGCGGACCTGCACAACTACACCGCGTGGCGCGACGCTCTCGACCCCGGGCTCACCGAGGTGCTGCAGGCCGTGTGGCGAACCGTGGTTGCGGGGGACTGAGCCCCACGGCAGGGTGGGGCCATGCACACCACCAGCGTCCGGTTGCCGGTGCCCGGGCACGACGTCGGGCTCGAGGTCGTGCGGCACGGGGAATGGGGTCGGCCGGTGCTGCTCTTCCCCTCCGAGGGCGGCTCCGCGTGGGACGCCGACGGCAACGGCATGCTGGATGCCGTGCGCCCCCTGATCGACGCCGGCCGGATGAGCCTGTTCTGCGTGGACTCCCTCGACGGGTGGACCTGGTCGAACTCCTCGATTCCGACCGAGGAGCGGGCTGCTCGTTCCGAGATCTACACCGAGTGGCTTTCCGGCGCGGTCGTGCCGTGGGTGTTCAAGCAGTGCGGTGGTCAGCAGGAGCTCATCACCGCCGGGGTCTCGCTCGGTGCCTACCACGCAGTGCACTTCGCCCTCCAGCGTGCCGACGTCGCGCCGATCGCGATCGGCCTGTCCGGCAACTACGACCCGACGACGTGGAACGGCTGGGGCGAGGTGGGGGATGCCACCTACTTCGCCAACCCCACGGCATACGTCTCGGGCATGGAGGGGGACCACCTCGACTGGATCAGGTCACGGGTCTCGATCCTGCTCGTCGTCGGGCGAGGCCCCTTCGAGGTCTCGCCGACCCAGTCCCTGCCCGCCACCCAGGAGTTCGCGAAGCTGCTCGCGCGCAAGGGAATCCGACATGAGCTCGACGTCTGGGGCGATGACAGCGCCCATGACTGGCCCTGGTGGCAACGCCAGCTCGCGCACCACCTCCCACGCTTCGTCTGACCACCCACCCCGTCCCACAGGAGACCTCGATGCCCCACACCAGCGACCACCTCGTCGGACTGCTGCTCGGCGCCGAGGAGGACTGGCCGAGCGCGTTCGAGGCGCTTGCCCGGCGGCTCGGGGTCTTCACTGCCCCGGACGGCAGGTCGCACTCCCTCACGACCGAGCGGTTGACCATCGAGCCGTTCAACCTGCGCGACAAGGTGCGCCACGACCTGGTCATCGACCGGCTCGCGCACTGGTACTACCACCCGCGGGAGTGGCTGAAGAAGGTCGCGCT
>JBDSNZ010000278.1:0-3200 GCA_039915055.1 Ornithinibacter sp. | reverse complement strand
ATCCGCTCGAAGGTGTCGGCCCGTGCGGGCTCGCCGGGCTCGAGGGTCGTGAAGATCCCCCCGCCGTCATCGTTGGCGACGATGATGCTCAGGTCGGGGCGCGGCTCCCCCGGCCCGATGAGCAGGCCGCCGGAGTCGTGCAGGAAGGTCAGGTCCCCGAGAAGTGCGTATGTCGGGAACGGTGAGGTGAGCGCGACCCCGACAGCGGTGGAGACGAGCCCGTCGATGCCGGCGAGTCCACGGTTGGCGACGACATGGCCTGCGACTGCTCCTGCGACCCCGAGGTCCAGATCGCGCACCGTGTTGGAGGAGCCGACCACGAGCACGGCACCCTCGGGGAGGGCACTCGCCACAGCAGCTGCGACTGAGAGCCCCCCTGACTCTGGAAGTCCCTGTGATGCAACTGCTTCGGCTACCAGAGCTCCAGCAGCCTGCCAGGTGTCGGCCCAGGCTGAGGTCGACTGCGCGCTGGCGCCTGCCCCTCCCCCGACCGGGTCCGGTGCTGGCTGCACGGCATCGGCCTCCAGGGCCGCGAAGGGGTGGACGCGGGATGCCACGTGCGCAGGGTCGGCCCACAGACCGTCAGCGACCACCTCGACCAGGACGCCGGGCGCTCGGAGCACCGCCGCGACGGCGCGCGAGAGCGTGGGTCGGCCGATCACCACGACCCGCTCCGGGAGGTGCTCGGAGACCCAGCGGCTCGCCGTCAGCAGCAGGGGGCCATGGGGCAAGGCGCTGGCGCGCACGACGGAGGGGCCGAAGGGCTCCGCGACCACGGGGTGCCCTCGACCGAGCGCCCAGGCGGCCGCGTCCCGCGCGACTGAGGCGCTGGGGAGGTCACCGATGACCACCAGCGTGCGCTCGACGAAGGCGATCCCGTGCGAGAGTGCCCTGGACGGCTCGACCACCACGACCCAGGGCGCGCCGTCGGGCCGGCCGGCCAACGCCTCTCCGATGTCAGGGCCGGCATCAGGGGATTCACGGTCGGTGAGCCGTGGCACGAGCGGGTCACGGAATGCCACGTCGAGGTGCACCGGGCCCGGGGCGCCTCCGGTGGAGCCCCGGGCTGCGGCGAGTGCACGACACACCACCGAGCGCCACGGGCCGCCCGACGTCGGAAGCGCTTCTGGCGCAGGCAGGTCCGCCGACCACCTCGTGGCGCAGCCGAAGATGCCCGGCTGGTCCGTCGTCTGGTTGGCGCCGGTGCCACGCAGCTCGTGCGGCCGGTCTGCGCTGAGCACCACGAGTGGCACCCCGCCGTGATGGGCCTCCAGGACCGCCGGGTGGAGGTTCGCAACGGCAGTGCCCGACGTCGTGACCACTGCGACCGGCCGCGTCGAGCCCGACCCGCCACGAGCGAGCCCAAGCGCCAGGAATCCGGCGCTGCGCTCGTCGACGCGCACGTTCAGCCGAAGCCGACCCTCCCGCTCGGCCGCGAGCAGCGCATAGGCGAGGGGAGCAGAGCGTGACCCCGGGCACAGGACCACGTCGCGCACTCCCCCTCGCACGAGCTCGTCGACGAGGACCGAGGCGAACGCGGCCGAAGGTGTCACGAGCGTGGATTCTGCCACTCGCGCTTCACCTCGAACTCCGAGACCGATCGGACCGAGCCGCCGAGGAAGGCACCGGCCGAGGCCCGCCACGCCATCACGCCCTCGACGCCGGTGAGCCGGCCCACGGGTGCACCCTCCGCTGCGGCGAGGGTGGCGACGTAGCCGTGGAGGTCGTGGGCCGCCACGTCGAGGGGCGGGCCGTCCCCCTGAGTGCGCAGCGTCACCCAGGACGGACGGGCCGGATTCGGCGTGAGGTCGAGCGCGGGCACCGGGTCGGCGGCGTGCTCGACCGACAGGACCTGCACGCCGGGAGGGAGCGGGAAGGCACCGATGGGTGCGCCCGTCGTCACGACATGGGTGACCTCGTGGTGCGCGGTGAAGGCCGGGTCACTCGCGAGCGCCGCCGCGAGGATGCCGCCCTGGCTGTGCCCGACGAGGAGCACCGGGTCGAGATCGGTGGCCCGATCCGCGCGGGAGCGCGCCTGGGTCAAGGCCACCACCACCCCGGCCGCGGCGACCGTGGGGTCCCCCACCATCGCCCGCACGTCGGTGGTGACGTCGAACGGGTTGGCGCGGGCCCGCGGGTGCCAGTCCTGGGTGCCGGGCACGACGACCACCCAGGCCGAGCCCCCGTCCCCGCGGGCAACCTCCAGCACGCGCACCCGACCACCGTCGAGCCCTGCTCCGAGCGCGACGAGGTCACTGGCCGACGCGAGGAGTTGTGGTGCCACCCCGGGAGCCACCTCCCGAACGGCGGGCCTGCCCGCACCTTCGCCCAGCCAGCCCGCCCCAGCTGCGAGGTCCGCCCCGGCGGCCACCCCACGCATGACGGCGGTCACGCCCTGCTCGACCTCGTCGTAGAGGCGCGCCGCCGCTCGAAGCGCCACGGCCAGGGCGCGCAGCGCCACGACCTCGCGCAGCACCCCCGACGGACCGATCGCCTCGACCCCCCGGGCCTGGGCATGGGCCCACGCACCGAGGGCTGACGGGCTTGATGGGGGGTCGATGTCCGCGAGCACCCCCGCCAGCCTCCTGGCGGTGGCGTGCACGGCATCCGCGACCTCGTCCGTGGACCCGGCTGCGGCGAGGAGTGCCGCACTGCGCACGCTCCACCCGCTCACGCCGGCAGGCCCCACCCGCCGCCGGCCCCTGACTCGATGCCCTGGGTCAGCTCTGCGACGCGGTCGAGGAGCGCTGCCACCGCCTCGAGGACCTCGGCCGCCAGCTCGAGGCCCGCGACCCGGTCGCGGACCCGTCTCGCGTACTCCTCGGCCGCCGGCCCTTCCCACCACACCAGGTTCGATCGCCGCAGCGCCAGCGCCCGCTCGCGCATCATCCTGGCCGCCCCACGGAACGCCTCGCCGGCCTCTTGCGCCCGCTCCCCCGTCATGGCCCCTCCCCTTCTCACCGTCTTCGCCACCACCCACTCCACCCCGGGGTGGCGGTCCGCGACAGACCGCGCGCAAGGTTGTGGACAAGGCGTCCCCGACGAACGGGATGTGGACGAGAGCCGCATACGCTGGCCGCCATGCCCCACCACGACCTCGTCATCATCGGCAGCGGCTCAGGGAACTCGATCCTGGGGCCAGAACTCGACGGGCTCGACGCGGCCATCATCGAGGGAGGCACCTTCGGGGGCACCTGCCT
>JBDSNZ010000271.1:0-2773 GCA_039915055.1 Ornithinibacter sp. | reverse complement strand
ACCACATGGACATTGTCGTCACCGGACGGCACCTGAACGTCTCCGACCGTTTTCGCGCGCACGTCGAGGAGAAGCTGGCGAAGATCACCCAGCTGGCCCCGCGCACGCGTCGGGTGGAGGTTCTGATCAGCCACGAGCCCAACAAGCGTCAGGCGAAGTCCTGCGAACGGGTCGAGATCACCTGCTACGCCAAGGGCCCGGTCGTCCGGGCCGAGGCGTGCGTCGAGGACAAGTACGCGGCCCTCGACATGGCGATCGACAAGCTGATGGAGCGACTCAGGCGTCAGCACGACAGGCGGCAGGTCCACCGTGGGCGGCGCACTCCCGAGTCGGTCTCCCAGGCGACGGCGCGGATCACCCCACCGAGCGAGCCCGCCGAGTCGGTGGGTGCGGCAGCCGAGGTCGACGAGCCGTTCGCCGACTCCCCGGTCGAGGTGCGCGAGAAGGTGCACCGCTCGGTGCCGATGACCCTCGCTGACGCGCTGAGCGAGATGGAGCTCGTCGGGCACGACTTCTACCTCTTCCACGACCTGGACACCGACCGGGCCAGCGTGGTCTACCGCCGGCGCGGCTGGTCCTACGGGGTGCTCCACCTCGATCTCGACGGTTCCCTGGAGGACGGGGCCGGGTCGCACACCGGCCTCCACGAGGCTGTGGGAGCCGCCATCTCCTGAGCATCTGCCCCCGCTAGGCATGGGCAGATGGGTGCTGACCTGTCACGATATCCACGTGGGCATCGTGGTCAGTGACAGGTCGGCACCCGGCATCGACGTGCCGGAGCCGATCCGCGTCGTGATCGCCGATGACCACCAGCTCTATCGGCAGGGCATGAAGATCATCGTCGAGCTCGACGGCCTCGCCGAGGTGGTCGGTCAGGCGGCCAACGGTCGCGACGCCGTCGAGGTGTGTGTGGAGCTGGTTCCGGACGTGGTGCTCATGGACGTGCGGATGCCGGGCCTGGGCGGCATCGAGGCGGCCCACCAGGTCAGGCAGGCGGTGCCGTCGGCGCGCATCCTCATGTTGACGATGTCCGATGACGAGAGCGACCTGTTCGAGGCGATCAGGGCCGGAGCCAGTGGCTACCTCTTGAAGGACCTCCCCGGGGAGGAGGTCTCGGCGGCGATCGCCAAGGTCCACGACGGGCAGGCCATCATTCCCCCGAGCATGGCCTCGACCCTGCTCGCAGAGTTCAGCCGGCTGAGTGCCGAGGGCGACCCGCCGGTGGCCCACCAGCTGACCGGGCGCGAGATCGAGGTGCTCCGCCTCGTGGCCCGGGGGCACGCCAACCGGGAGATCGGCCGCCATCTGGTGATCTCGGAGAACACCGTCAAGAACCACGTGCGAAGCATCCTCGACAAGCTGCACCTGCACTCCCGCGTCGAGGCGGCCGTTTACGCGCACCGGCAGCGCCTGTTTCCCGGGGATGGCTGAGCCGCCCGGGCCCGTGCGGCTCAGCACGAGTGAGGCGCGGCGCATCGCCCTCGCCGCACAGGGCTTCGCCCGGCCCCGTCCCGGCGTGCCCGGCATCCGCGACATCCAGCGGGTGGTCGACACGGTCGGCGTGGTGCAGATCGACAGCGTCAACGTGCTCTCCCGCAGCCACTACCTGCCGTTCTTCTCCCGGCTGGGCGCCTACGACCGATCCTTGGTCGATCGTGCGCGCGACGTGGCGCCACGTCGGGTGGTGGAGTTCTGGGCGCACGAGGCATCCCTGGTGCCA
This sequence comes from Ornithinibacter sp., assembly GCA_039915055.1. GTDB lineage: Bacteria > Actinomycetota > Actinomycetes > Actinomycetales > Dermatophilaceae > Fodinibacter. The sequence goes on along the minus strand of JBDSNZ010000271.1, from coordinate 1,053 downwards.
CCGGGCACGTGGCCGCTGCTGGACTTTCGCATGCGTCGCGCCCGCTCCGACGCGTGGGGCGGCATGCAGCGGGTGGCCCGTGAGCACCCCGACCTCGTCGAGGCGGTGCGGGGCGAGGTGTCCCGTCGGGGGCCCCTCACCAGCCGGCAGGTGGAGTCCGCGCTCGCCCACGACCTGCCGCGTGAGCGTGACGACTGGGGCTGGAACTGGTCGCTGGTCAAGAGCGCCCTCGAACACCTCTTCTGGGCCGGCGAGATCTCCAGTGCCGGCCGCAACACCTCCTTCGAGCGGCGGTATGCGGTGCCGGCCCGGGTGCTGCCACCCGCCCTGCGCGAGCAGGCTCTCGACCCGGACGCGCGACCTTCGGAGCCAGAGGCGTTCCGCCGGCTCGTCGAGATCTCCGCCCGGGCCCACGGGGTGGGCACCGAGCAGTGCCTGCGGGACTACTTCCGCCTCGCGCCCGAACAGGCGCGCCCCGCCATCGACTCCCTCGTCGCGGACGGCACCCTGCTGCCGGCGACCATCGAGGGGTGGAGGCGACCGGCCTACCTGCACCACCTCGCCCGAAGGCCCCGTCGGGTGCACGCCCGGGCGCTGCTCTCGCCCTTCGACTCCCTCATCTGGCAGCGCGACCGCACCAGGGCGATCTTCGGCTTCGACTACCGGCTCGAGATCTACGTGCCCGAGCACCTGCGCGTGCACGGCTACTACGTGCTGCCGTTCCTGCTGGGTGACCGACTCGTCGCGCGGCTCGACCTCAAGGCAGACCGCGCGGCCGGCATCCTGCGGGTCAAGCAGTGCACCTGGGAGCCGGGCCGGGGCACTCTGGAGGACCAGCGCGAGCTCGACGAGGAGCTCGCCCTGATGGCCACCTGGCTCGACCTCCCGCTCTGACCCACCCACCCCATCCGACACCCACCCCACCCGACCCCACCCGCCACCCACCCCATCCGACTTATTGCGCTCCAGCCACGCCACGGCCCCGGATCCGGGGCCTCGAGCGTGGCTGGAGCGCAAAAAGTCGATCTCAGGGAGGTCCAGGGTTGGTCAGGG
>JBDSNZ010000209.1:0-6185 GCA_039915055.1 Ornithinibacter sp. | reverse complement strand
GGAGCTCCGCGAGCTCCAGGCCGAGCCCGAGGGCGGCGAGCTGGGCGCGCCGGCGTGGCGACCCGGTGCCGACCGTGCTCCCCGCGGGGAGCTCGCCGAGGGTCAGCCCGTCGCGCGCCACCAGCGCATCGCGCGGGTCCTCGCGGGTCGGGATGGCAGCGATCGTGATGCCCGCTTCGGGCGTGGTGGGGAGGTCCTTGAGCGAGTGCACTGCCAGGTCGACGCGGCCGTCGACGAGAGCCGCCCGCAGGGCCGACACGAACACCCCGGTGCCACCCAGCTGCGCGATCGGGGTGGTGCGGTCCTGGTCACCGGCGGTGCTCACCTCGACCAGCTCGACCTCGTGGCCCAGGGCGCGCAACCGGTCTGCGACCCAGCTCGACTGGGTGGTGGCGAGGGTGGACCGGCGAGTGCCGAGTCGGAGCGTGCTCATGAGGCGTCCCCGGGCAGCTCCGGAGGCGCGGAGACCAGTGAGACGTCGCGGGGGTCGAGGTCGAAGAGCTCGCTCAGGGCTCGGGCGTAGCTGCCACCCTGCCCCTCCCTCGCGAGCTCCTTGACCCGGACCGTGGGGGTGTGGAGCAGCTTGTCGACGACCCGCTCCATCGACCGGCGCACCTCGTGCCGCTGGGCCGCGGTCAGGTCACCGAGCCGCCGCTCCAGCCTTGCGGCCTCGTCGTCGACGAGCTGGCCGGCTCGGGCGCGCAGCGCGGTGACGGTCGGCGCGACGGCCTCGGCCGAGCGAGCCATCAGGTATGCCGCGACCTCGGCTGTCACGACCGCGCTGGCCTGCGCGACCTGGGGCGCGGACTCTGCTGCGGCGAGGTCCGCCCCCAGCTCGGCCAGACCGACCCGGGTGACGCCCTCGAGGTCGGCCACGGCGAGGTCGACGTCGTGGGGCAGCGCGAGGTCGACGTAGACCTGCGGGCGCCCCGCGCGGGCCGCCATCGCGTCGCGCACCATCTCGGTCCCGACGACGCGGCCGGGCGCCCCTGTCGAGGAGATGACGACATCGGCGCCGATCAGTGCGTCCGGGAGGTCGACGAGGTGCCTGGTCGACCCGTGGACCCGTTCGGCGACGGACCTCGCGCGGTCGTGGTTGCGGTTGGCGACCACCACGGTGCGCGCCCCGAGCCGAGCGACAGTGGTGGCGGCGAGGGCGCCCATGCCTCCAGCACCCACGACGAGAACGGACAGTCCACCCAGCCCCCCGAGAGCGGCCTCGGCGCGGGTGATGCCGGCCTGCACCAGCGACCCGCTCACCAGGTCGATGCCTGTCTCGGCGTGCACCCGCTTCCCGACCCGCAACGACTGCTGGGCCAGGGTGTTCAGCACCGGACCGACATGACCGTGGTGCTGGGCGCTGGTCAGCGCGCGACGCACCTGCCCCAGGATCTGAGCCTCCCCGACGGCCATCGAGTCAAGCCCGGCAGCGACAGAGAACGCGTGCGCGATGCCACGCTCCTCGTAGTGGACGAACAGGTGGGGCTGCAGGTCGGTGCGCTCCAACCCACAGGCCTGCGACAGGGCGACCGTGATGTCGATGACGGCCCCGTGGAACGTGAGGCTCTCGGCATACACCTCCGTGCGGTTGCAGGTCGAGACCACCATCACCTCGGTGACGTGCTCGGAGCGCAGGATCTCCTCCTCCAGGGCGGTGCGCGCCTCGGCGGGCAGCGCAACCGACTCCAGCAGGGGGAGCGGGGCCCCGTGGTGGGACAGGCCCAGGACGACGAGGCTCACGGGGCCACCGCCTCGGTGAGGTCCAGGCGCTGACCGTGGAAGGCGAGGATCTGGAGCTCGGTGGAAAGGTCGACCTTGCGCACCACGACGCCCTCGGGCACGGCGAGCACCGCGGGGGCGAAGTTGAGGACCGACCGCACGCCGGCCTCGACGAGGGCGTCGCACGCGTTCTGGGCACCGTGCTCGGGGGTGGCGATCACGCCGATCGCGAGACCGTGGCGCTCCACGAGGTCGGGGAGGTCAGCCATCGCTCGCACGGGTTGTCCCGCGACGACCTCACCCACGAGCAAGGGGTCGCCGTCGAGGAGCGCGATGACCCGAAAGCCCCGCTCTGCGAAGCCGCGGTATGCCGCGAGCGCCCGGCCCAGGTTGCCCATGCCGACGATGGCCACCGGCCAGTCCTGGGTCAACCCGAGGGAGGAGCTGATCTCGGTGGCCAGTCGCTGCACGTCGTAGCCGACTCCGCGCACACCGTAGGAGCCGAGGTGGGAGAGATCCTTGCGCAACATCGTGGGGCTCACCCCGGCGGCGGCTGCCAGCTGGTCGGAGCTGACCGAGTCCACCGCGCCGCGAGCCAATGTGGTCAGCGCCCGCAGGTACCCGGGGAGCCGGGCCACGGTCGCGTCCGGGATTCCCCGACGTGAGGCTGCTGCGGTGGACACGAGCGCTCACCGACTCCTTTCGCGGGCCCGGTGGGCCACGTCAGGTGGAGCCTTGGTGCGCCATCGACGGGCCTGCGGGTAAAACGTCAGACTACGTCCTTGTGAACGACTGCACAAAGTCGTGACCAACCCCGTGAGCGACCTCACGTCGGCGTGTGCTATCAGGCCCCCAGGGCCGCCCGGAGCCGGGCCGCGTCGACTCGCCAGTAGTCGTGCCGCGCGCCGTCGACCAGGGTCACCGGGATCTGCTCGGCATAGCGCTCGCGCAGCACGGCGTCGTCATCGATCGACACCTCGGTCCACCCGACGCCCACCTCCTCGGCCACCGCGGAGACGGTCACCCGTGCGACGTCGCACAGGTGGCACCCGGGGCGGGTGACCAGCGTGATCCGCGCGTGGCCGGCATCCATCAGAAGTGGCCGGCATCCATCAGAAGAAGACCGACCGACGCTGCATGAGCAGCGTGTAGAGCGTCTGCTGGATCGTCTCGCGCACCCGGTCGGTGAGGTCGAAGACGAGCATCGGGTCCTCCGCCGACCCGGCGCCGTAGCCATCGGTGGGGATCGGGGCGCCGAACTCGATGATCCACTTGCTCGGCAGGGGGATCATGCCGAGCGGTCCGAGCAGCGGGAAGGTGGGCGTGATCGGTGCGTAGGGCAGACCGAAGAGTCGTGCGACGGCCCCCATGTTGCCGATGAGGGGGGCGATCTCCTCTGCGCCGACGACCGAGCACGGCACGATCGGCACCTCGGCGCTCAGCGCTGCCGCCACGAAGCCTCCGCGCCCGAAGCGTTGGAGCTTGTAGCGCTCGCTGAACGGCTTGCCGACTCCCTTGAAGCCCTCGGGGAACACCCCGACCAGCTCACCCTGCGCGAACAGTCGCTCGGCGTCGGAGTTGGTGGCCAGCGTGGAGCCGGAGCGACGCGCGATGGTGCCCAGGAACGGCGTCTGGAACACCAGGTCCGCGCCCAGGGCCCGCATCACGCGGTGTTCGGGGTGCTCGTCGTGGATCGCGAGCTGCACCATGAGCGAGTCGATGGCGATGGTGCCGGAGTGGTTGGACACGACCAGGGCCCCACCGGTCTGCGGGATGTTCTCGATGCCACGCACCTCGACCCGGAACCAGTGCCGGTAGATGGGTCGCAGCATCGGGTAGAAGACGTTCGCGGTGAAGTCTGCGTCGTAACCGAAGTCGTCGACGGTGTAGTCGCCCTCGACGCGGCGGCGCACGTAGGCGAGGACCTGCGCGACACGACGCTCCACGTCGGCCGGAGAGATCCCTGCCGACTCCGCGGCGAGGCGGAGCATGGACACCAGCGCGTCGAGGACGTCGCCGGAGTCCGGGAGCGGGAAGCCGGACCTGGTGGGCGCCGTGCTCACCGTGGGGTCGATCGGCGGCTCGGCCAGGCGCAGGTGTGGCCGGGGTGTCTGGGCGTCACGACGCGCCTTCTCCTTGGCGGGCACCCGGGACTGCGCCTGCCGAGAGGTGGCGCCACCCTGGGCCGGCCGGGCACGGCGGGTGCCCGACTGCCGGGCGACCTTGCGCGAGGGGGCCGAGGTCACCTTCGGCGCCGGCCGGTGCGGGCGACGCACTGCGGCGGGGGTCTTCGCCTCGCGGGTCACGACGTCCGGGCTGGTGGTGACGTCGACAGCCTCGGGAGAGACCGCCGCGGGCCGTGGCTTCTTGCGGGTCGCGCGGGTGGCGGGGGCTGCCGCTGTCGGAGCCTTCACTCGCGTCGAGGCCGCCGGTGTGGTCGCGGCCGGTGTGGTCGCCGTCGGTGCCTTCGCCGAGGCTGAGCGCTGTGTCGCCTTCGTCGCGGTCGCCTTCGTAGCGGTCGTCTTCGTCGCGGTCGCGGTCGCCTTCGTCGCGGTCGTCTTCGCAGCCGTCCGCTTCGCCGCCGCCGTCGTCTTCTTCGCAGCGGTCTTCTTCGTCGTCGCCCTCGCCTTCGCCGGGGTGCTCGATGCGGCGAGGATGACCGGCTCAGCACCGACCAGTGGGGTCGAGCGGCGCTTGGCCCGCTCCCCCGAGGCCCGTGCGGCACCTGCAGCGAGGGCGCCCTTGCTGGCGGCCATCAGAGACCCCGTCCCGTGCCGAGGGTGCGCAGCAGCGCCTGGCTTGCCGAACCTGCGACGCCACTCACGGCATCCCCGAATGCCGTTGCCGCTGGCATGGCGGGGCCGACGCTGCTGGCAAAGTCCTCGAACGCCTCGCGGGTCGTGAACCTCGGCTCGAGGCCGAGCACGGTGGACATCCTGGTCGTGTCGAGCCCCCGGCCGTAGGCGAGGAAGGACATCTGGTCGGGAGAGAAGTCCGCGAGCCCGGCGCGGCGCGCGAGGCCGCCGACGAAACCGGCCGCCGACAACGGCACGGGCACGACGGGACGGCCCACGATCGCCGCGGCCTGCAGCACCGTGACCACGCCGCGTCCGGCGAGGTTGACCACCCCCGTGGCCCGCCCCGTCGAAGCGATGTGCAACGCCTCGATCGCGTCGTCCTCGTGCATGAACTGCAGCCGCGCGTCGAAGCCCAGCGGCGCAGGGATCACCGGCAGGTTGAAGTAGTCCGTGATGGACGTGCGGATGCGGGGGCCCACGATGTTGGCGAAGCGCAGGGTGAGGATCTCGGTCTCGGGCCGACGCCGAGCGAACCCCCGCACGTAGCCCTCGACCTCGATCGAGTCCTTGCCGAAGCCACCGGACGGGGTGCGCTTGGCGCCCATGTCCTCGGTGAACATCGCCGGGTCCCGCGGGGTCGAGCCGTAGACGGCCGCCGAGGACTTCACCACCAGGCGCGAGACGGTGCTCGACTTCTGGCAGGCCGCCAGGAGCTGCATCGTGCCGATGACGTTGATCTCCTTCTGCGGGGTGCGGCCCCCGGCGAAGGTCGGCGTCGCGATGACGTTCATGTGCACGACCGTGTCGACCTTCGCCGTCTCGATGATCCGCGAGATCATCGGGTTGCGGATGTCGGCGCGCACGAACTCGACGTCACCGACGTCGTGCGGAGGGGGGATCACGTCGACCCCGACCACATGCGAGACGCTCGGGTCCTCGCTGAGTCGGCGCGCGAGGAGGCCGCCGAGATAGCGGGACACCCCCGTCACGAGCACCACCTTGCCCACGCGCTGCTCCTTCATGATTGCCGAGGACCCCAACCTACCGAGTGCCTGCTCGGGCGCACGACACCAGGGCGCACGACAAAGGCCCCCGGGGTGCGGGGACCTCTGAAGTGCTGGAGTGACTCGAGGTCACTTCTTGTTGCGGCGCTGGTGGCGCGTCTTGCGAAGGAGTTTGCGGTGCTTCTTCTTCGCCATCCGCTTGCGCCGCTTCTTGATGACTGAACCCATGCGATGTCCTCATTGCTGGCGGGAAGTATGCGACGGCCCACCCTACCGGCAGGCCGTCCCGGCCCCAAACGGGGACCGGCTGACACGGGTGGGCGGCCCGCACGCGCAGGCCTCCCGTCGTCGTGGAGACCGCCTCAGGCGGTGTCGATGAAGGAGTTGCGCAGGTAGGTGTCGACCTGGTCCTGCGGCACCCGGAAGGATCGCCCCACCCGGATCGCCGGCAGCTCACCGGCGTGGACCATGCGGTAGACCGTCATCTTCGACACGCGCATGATCGCGGCGACCTCGGCGACGGTCAGGAACCGCACCTCGCCGAGCTGACGCTCAGTTGACATCTGGACCTCGATCCTCTGCCGCCCCCAGCGCCGGGACCCCCGGCATTCTCCCTGCGGCGTGCAAGCGCAACCATAGGGGCAGTTGTGACCACTGGGGAAGT
>JBDSNZ010000169.1:0-2504 GCA_039915055.1 Ornithinibacter sp. | reverse complement strand
ATCCTCGAGCAGCTCGCGACCTATGGGGCTCCCGGCCGCGACCCGCGCTCACGGGTCGTCTCCGTCGCCTGGCTGGCGCTCGGGGCGGCGGTCCGGGAGCCGAGAGCAGGCTCGGATGCCGCAGCCGCCCGCTGGGTGCCCGTCGAGGAGGCGCTCAGGTCCCGCACCCGGCTCGCCTTCGACCACCGCACGATCCTTCGCGACGGTGTCGAGAGGGCGCGGGCCAAGCTCGAGTACACCGGCTATGCCGCCGCCCTCTGCGGCGAGACCTTCAGCGTCGCCGACCTGCACTCCGTCTACGAGGCGGTCTGGGGGGTGCGGCTCGACCGCGCGAACTTCCAGCGCAAGGTCACCGGGGTCGAGGGCTTCCTCACCCAGACCGGCGACATCCGCGAGGGAGGTCGCGGCCGGCCAGCCCGGGTGTTCCGGGGTGACCCCGGGGTCACACTCGCACCTCCGATCCTGCGCGGCGACCGCTGAGCGACGCAGCCCGCCGGCGACGGGCCTCGTGCGCAGCGGCGATGAGGCCGAAGCCCCCCGCGAAGATCCCTGCCGTCACCAGTCCGTAGGGAAGGGGGAACTCGCTGGCGGTGAAGGCCGAGCCGTCGAGGGAGAGATACAACGTCTGGAAGACGAACGCCCAGAGGTAGGCCACGGCATACGTGGTGTTGGCAGTGAGCCGCGACCTGACGAACCAGCCGAGCGGCACACACAGCAGCAGCGTGACGACGGCGATCATGTCGTCGACCCCTCAGTCCGTCACGGTCGTGGGGCGCCGCGACGAGGAGAACATCAGCACCACCGCCGCCACGGTGAGCAGCACGGACGCAGCCGCCATGGCCTTCAGGCCCACGGGGATGTCGACGAAGAATGCCGGTAGCGCCGTGAGGGCGCTGATGATCAGCGCACCGGCCAGCACCCGCAGGGCGCCGCGGCTCCCGGTGCGCCACGCGATCACGACGGCGACGATGCCGACGACGCCGAGCACTGTCCCGGTCCACAGCACGACGGACGGTGGGCCGACCTCACCCTCCGGAGTCGGACTGAGCACGCTCGGGATGGCACCCAGGCTGAGCAGGCCGGCCAGCCCGAGGCCGATCTTCTGCCGCCGTGACACCGAGGTGGTGGGTGGCGTGGTGGTCATGGTTGACATGGTGGCTCCTTGGTTCCGATTGGTCGAGGGGCAGGTGCCCGCTCGAGATGACACCCACCACGGTGGGGTCGCCGGAGCGAGCGGGACAGGGACGACCTTCCCCACCACCTTCCCGAGTCGACAGCAGGTGGGGGAAGAAGTTCCCGGGTGCGGGAGGGCACCGTGCCGCCATGATGGGCAGGTGGCGGTGCTGCGAATCTTGGTCGTGGACGACCACCCCGTCGTCCGCGGAGGCCTGCGCGCCCTGATCGGCACCCTCGACGGGCTGGCGGTCGTCGGCGAGGCGGAGGACGGTGAGTCCGCTGTGCGTGAGGCGCAGCTGCTTCGGCCCGACGTGGTGCTGATGGACGTGCGGATGCCGGGGGGTGACGGCATCGAGGCGACCCGCCGGATCCGTGCCAGCGTGCCCGACACCGCGGTGCTCGTGCTGACCATGCACGACGACGACGCCACCGTCTTCACGGCGATGCAGGCCGGTGCGCGCGGCTACCTGCTCAAGGGCGCGAGCCAGGAGGAGATCGTTGGGGCCGTGCGCGCTGTCGTGGCCGGCCAGCTCGTCTTCGGCCCCGGGGTCGCGGCCCGGGTGCTGGCCTACTTCTCCACCGGCCCCGTGCAGACCTCGGAGCCGGTGCCCTTCCCCGAGCTGACGGCTCGCGAGCGGGAGGTGCTCGACCTGCTGGCGTCCGGCCGCCGCACCGCGGCGATCGCCACCGAGCTCTTCGTGTCGCCGAAGACGGTGAGCAACCACCTCACGAGCATCTTCGCCAAGCTCGAGGTCGCCGATCGGGCCTCCGCGATGATCCGTGCTCGCGAGCAGGGCCTGGGCCAGGGGACTGGCCCGGCACCGCGGCAGCCGCGGTGATGGACACCCCGCTCGTCCTCGGGCTCGCTGTGCTCGGTCTGGTGTGGGCGACGAGCGGGGTGGGTCTCTGCCTGGTGGGCCACCTTCCCGGGCCGCGGGTCGCGGCGCCCGCGCTCGTCGCGGGAGGCGTCCTCACGCTGGGGGCCGCGCTTGCCGCTGCCACCGTGGGGGACGACGCGGCTCGATGGCTGCTGGTGTCGGCGTGGGGGCTGGCCATCCCGCTCTCGGTGACGGCATACCCCCGACTTCAGTGGCGGCATCCGGTCGACCTCGTGGCGCTCGTGACGGTGGTCGGGTCGGGAGCGCTGGCCAGCGTGCAAACCCGCCAGGATGCCGTGCTGCAGGCGACGGGGGTGACCATCGCCTCGGTGCTGGTGCTGCACACCTGGTGGAAGATCGAGCGCCTCGACGCGGTCGGCCGCCGGGCCCTGACGTGGGTGGCGGTCGTGGGGTCGGCGGCCGTCCTGGTCGGGATCCTGGTCACCTTCG
>JBDSNZ010000139.1:0-17417 GCA_039915055.1 Ornithinibacter sp. | reverse complement strand
GCTGGGCAGATACGAGTACTGCACGCCTGCGATCGCGGTATCCCCGTTCCAAGCGAACTCGAGCGGGTCGACGCCGTTGCTGTCGAGAAAGCCGGTGCCCGTCGTCGTGGCCACGACGAGCACCTTGCGCTCGAAGGCCCGTGACCGTTTCAGCTCTTCCAACAGCAGGTCAGCCCTGCCCTGCACGGAATCGGCCCCCTGGAGCCCGACGTAGACGCGCACGGGCTCCTTTGCGCCGCCGCCGTTGGCCCGGTCGAGCTCAGCGACCGTCGGGCCGCCACCGACGAAATACCGCCCCTGCCGGCCCAGGGAGTCCCATGACGAGAGTGACTGCGGGCTGCCCGAACGCTCGGGCACCTGGGGCCGCGTCATGTCCTCGGTGACCCTCGTGTCATTCGGGGCGAAAGTGGTGTTGGCGGCGGCAAAGAACCCGTTGACAAGCACGCCGGTGAGCAGCGACCAGATGATGACGAGCAGCACCGCGGTACCCGTGACGGCGGCCACCCGTCGTGGAAGGCGGCGACCCAGCCCACGGAAGACGGTGCGAAAAAGCAACCGCAGACTGCGCGAGACGACGAGGATGAGGGCGGCGACCACGATGGTGACCACGACGATGATGGGCCAGATCGTCGGCGAGGTCGGCTCCATGCCGTAGAGGCTGCGGATCTCGTTCTGCCAGCCCACGAGGCGCCAGACCGCCAGCGCTGCTGACACGATGACGAGTGCGACGAGCACGAAGACGAGGATGCGACGCGCGCGCCCGGTGATGACCGGGATACCGAGGTACTCCCACAGGGCCTGAGCCCCGGCTCCCACGCCGTAGCCGATCAGCACCGTCACCCCGGAGGCCACCCCCTGGATGACCGCGCCGCGAGGCAACAGCGAGGGCAGCAGCGAGAGGCTGAGAAAGAAGCCGGCCACCGTGACCCCGACGCCGGAGAACGAGAGCTGAAAGACCCCGCGAGGCTGACCCAGGGTCGGGCGCCACCAGGAGTGACCACTGCCGGGCGGGGGCGCGGAGCCGGCATCCACGGCCGTCTCGGGAGATGTAACCGTGACCGACATGACTGCTCCTCACCCGCGACCGAACTGGCGTGCACGAAGCATAGGGTGCCGGGTCTGGCGCCAGCGGCCGTGGCCGCCGATTCGGCCACTCTGGTGCTGACCATCATCGTCGTGCCAGGCCGGCACGACTCAGGCCCGGATCCTCTGCGACCCGAGCCTGGTGATGTCTGGTAGCCCCGACGGGATTCGAACACGCGCTACCGCCTTGAGAGGGCGGCGTGCTAGGCCGCTACACAACGGGGCCTCGAACTGTGTGCGCTCACGCGGACGTGAGCAACGGAGCAGAACCCTACCGAAGGGATGTGCTCTTCTCCGAATCGTCCTCGACGCGAGGGTCGTGGACGATCGCTGGGGTACCAGGACTCGAACCTAGAACGGATGAACCAGAATCACCAGTGTTGCCAATTACACCATACCCCATGGGGTATGCCTTCCGGCCTTCAGCAGAGCGTTGGACCATCGGGCGAACCGAGGGTTGATCTTACCGGGAGCACCACCGCGCCCCCAAATCGCAGGAGTCCCGCCACCCCTTCCGAGACCTCAGAGCGAGGCCCTCAGCGCGCGGAGCCGGGTCAGCGTCGAGGCCTTCCCGAGGATCGCCATCGACTCGAACAAGGGCGGTGAGACCCGTTGCCCCGAGACCGCCGTCCGAAGTGGGCCGAAGGCGAACTTCGCCTTGATCCCCAGCCCGTCGACGACCGCCTCGCGCAGCGCTGCCTCGATGGGTTCCGCCTTCCACGACGGCTCCGACCCGAGCAGTCCGTCGTGGGTGTCCGGCAGCGCCTGAAGGGCGCCGACGGCAACATCCAGGACCTGCCCGGCATCCTCCTTCAGCTGGGCACGCGCGTCGTCGGCGACCTCGACCGCGTCGTCGGCCACGTAGAACGGCGCGACGAGCGCGCTCGCCTCGGTGAGGTGCACCATGCGGGTCTGGATCAGCTCGGTGACCGAGCGCAACCGGGCCAGCTCACCCAGGGTGGGGGCCTCGCCGAGCACCCCGTCCGCGGCGAGGAACGGCAGCAGCCGGGCGGCGAGGTCCTCGACCTGCAGGCCGCGGATGTGCACGCCGTTGAGCCAGTCGAGCTTCTTGAGGTCGAAGATCGGCCCCACGGGGTTGACCAGCTTCCAGTCGAAGCGGGCCGAGAACTCCTCGAGGGTGAAGACCTCCACGTCCTCGCCGTCGGCCCCCTTCGCCGGAGGGTAGGCGAGCAGTGCGAGGAAGTTCACCAGGGCCTCGGGAAGGTAGCCCTCCTCCTGGAACCAGGTGAGCCGGGCGGCGGGGTTCTTGCGCTTGGAGATCTTGGACTTGTCCGTGTTGCGGAGCAACGGCATGTGCGCGAATGCCGGTGCCTCCAAGCCCAACCAGCGGTAGAGGAGCACGTGCTTGGGGGTGGAGGAGATCCACTCCTCGCCGCGCACCACGTGGGTGATGCCCATCTCGTGGTCGTCGACGACGACGGCCAGGTGGTAGGTCGGGAAGCCATCGGCCTTGAGGATCACCTGGTCGTCCGGTCGTGGCGCCGAGACCTTCCCGCGGATGAGGTCGTCGAACTCCAGGGAGACGTCGTCGGGGATGAGCATCCGCACGACGGGCGTCGGCGAGAAGCCGGGAAGGGCGCTGCGTTCCTGCTCGGTCTTGCCCACGCACAGCCGGTCGTAGCCCGTGGGCTGCTTGGCCTTCTGCTGCGCCTCGCGCATCTCGGCGAGCCGCTCGGTTGAGCACCAGCAGTGGTAGGCCAGGCCCTCTTCCAGGAGCCGGTCGACGTAGGGCCGATAGGTGTCGAGGCGCTCGCTCTGGCGGTAGGGGGCACAGGGGCCCCCCACATCGGGGCCCTCGTCCCAGGTGAGCCCGAGCCAGCGCAGGGTGTCGTAGACCTGCTGCTCGGAGTCCTCACGAAAGCGGGCCCGGTCGGTGTCCTCGATGCGCAGCAGGAACCGGCCACCCTGCTGTCGCGCGAAGGCGAGGTTGAACAGCGACATGTAGGCCGTGCCGACGTGCGGGTCACCCGTCGGGCTGGGCGCCACGCGCAGGCGCACCGCGCCCGGCAGACCCTGACCCGGGGTCGCGGTGGTCTCGTTCACGCTGGGATCGCTCTCCTGGTGTCGGTGTCGCCCGCCGTGGGCGGGGGGTCCGGGTGGGTCGCCGGCACCGCTGGCGTGCCGGCCGGCATACGCGCTCTCACTCATGGTGGTCCCAGCCTAGTGACGCACGAAGGGGTTGCTCAGCACGCCGATGCCCTCGACCTCGACCTCGACCCGTTGGCCTGCGAGCACCTCACCGACGCCGGCGGGAGTGCCGGTGAGGATGACGTCGCCGGGCAGGAGGGTGAAGGCAGCCGAGACGTGCGCGATGAGCTCCGCCACGTCATGCACCATGTCTGCGGTGCTGCCGTCCTGGACGACCTCCCCGTCGAGGGTCGTCGTGACCCGCAGGGATGCGACGTCGAGGTCGGTCTCGATCCAGGGGCCGAGCGGGCAGAAGGTGTCGAAGCCCTTGGCTCGGGCCCATTGCCCGTCCGTGCGCTGGAGGTCGCGCGCGGTGACGTCGTTGGCACAGGTGTAGCCGAACACCACCGAGAGCGCGTCGCTCACGGTGACGTCCTTGCAGAGGCGGCCGACCACCACGGCCAGCTCCCCCTCGTAGTGCACCTCGGCGGTCAGCGGGGGCAGCACCACCGGGTCGCCCGGACCGACCACCGCGGTGTTGGGAACGAGGAACATCAGCGGCTCGTCAGGAGCCTCCCCACCCATCTCCCTCGCATGGTCCGCATAGTTCTTGCCGATGCCGATGACCTTGCTCCGGGGAATGACCGGCGCGAGCAGCCGCACGTCCTCGACGAGGTGGGTCGCCCCGGTCAGCTCGATGCGTTGGTAGAGCGGGTCTCCGGTGATCTCGGCGATCTTCTCCCCGGCCCCGTCGACCAGCCCGTATGCCGGGTCCTCACCTGTCGTGAACCTCGCGATGCGCATGACCGCCAGCCTACGGGCGGCACGCGCGCCAGCCACCCAACCCGGACAGCGAGGTGTCCGCCCGCCTGGAGAGGTCAGACCACCGCGGCGCACTGACCGGTCGCGTTGCTGGCGACGACGTTGGGAATGCCGTTGAAACTGCACGCGATGTTGACGAGCCTCGTCCTCGGGGTCTGCGCCTTGACGGCATCCAGCACCCCACCGACGTCGCCGCGGGGGAGGTCGTCGCCGGCCCCACCTCGTGATGTCGAGCGCCACCGACCACGGATGGACGAACTGATCCCGACCGCTTCTCAGCCGACGCCCGAGGCCTTCGCCGCGTCGGCCACGACCCGACCCACGGTGGCGGCTCCCTCGTCGGTGAAGTGGATGTCACCGGCCGTGCACAGGTTCGTCAGGGTGCAGATGCGTGCCGCGTTCTCCGGAACGGTGCGCCCTCCCACCTTCGTCGGTGTCGTGTCGGTCGTGGCGAAGGCATCGTCGAGCGAGACGAACGTCGTGCCGCTGGCACGCGCCGCCTTCTCGATCGCCTTGCTCAGCTGGGTGTACGCCTTGGCTGCCTCCGCGACACCCTGCACGGGCTGGTCCAGGGCCTTCGCCGCGAGCCAGGGGTTGTAGTAGCCGAGCACGAGCACAGGCACGTCATTGCCTGCGGCAGAACGAATCCGGTCAAGGATCTCGGGAAGGTTCTGTTGCACCGTTGCGACCCCCTTGGCGACGCACGCAGTGTCGATGGTCGCCGAGCTCTTCACACAGCGCAGCAGGTCGTTGCCCCCGATGTCGATCGACACGAGCGCGACATTGCCCTTCGCCGAAGCGAGGGCGGCTTCGGCTGCCTCGAGCTGGCTCCCCTTGGCCGAGTCACACTTGCCGCCCTTGATCATCGTCGTGGTGGTCTCACCACTGCACGAGAGGTTGTCGACGAGGAGAGCTGCGCCTGCGGCATCCAGCCTCTTGGCCGCCAGTGCCGGGTATGCCGTGTCGCGCAGCTCCGTGCCGCCCGGCTGGTAGCCGGCCGCGAGAGAGTCCCCGAGCGCCAGGTAGACCGCCCCGGTCGAAGATGCCGAGGCGCTGGGTGTCGCTGACGGGGCAGTCGTGATGGACGGCGAGGAGGCCGTGGTGCTCGTCGTCGCGGGCTCGGGGGCACCGCCGCACCCGGCCAGCAGCAGTGCGAGTGCGGCGAGCACCGCCAGCGGGATGGTCCTGCGCATCGGGGTCCTTCTCAGGTGTCGGAATCGTCGCGGGGTGAGGACCCCATCGTCCCTCACGACGAACGAGGACCCTGCCGGGGTTCCCGCGACGGTCCGCGCCACGGGCTCGTCGAACCTGGTCGTAGGCTCGTGTCACCCCCCACGACACCGGCACCGGGGAAAGATCCACGAGGCAGAGGGAGCCGTTCCATGACACCGCACCCCCTCCGCCTCGCTGAGTGGCAGCGACAGGAAGCGGCTCACGCGGATCGCGTCGACAGCCTCACCCGGGCCCACCGCGAACGAGCCGGTGGCGGCCGCGTGGATCCCGTCGAGGACTTCCTGTTCACCTACTACCGGCACAAACCGGGCCGACTGCGGCGGTGGCACCCGGGCGCCGGTGCGGTGCTCGAGGACGCGAGCGGGCTGGAACGGGCTGCCTGGCGGCACTACCGCGTCATCGGTGCCGGAGTCGAGGTCGACGTGCCCGCATTCCTCGAGGCACGTGGCGCGACGGTCTCGTTCGTGCGCTCCCTCCTGGCCGCCACCGTGGCCAGGCCCGCGCAGCACGGGTGCTTCGGGCTGCACGAGTGGGCGATGGTGCACCGGCTCCCCGCCGACGACGTGCGGCACGCCGGCTATCCGCTCCGCCTGGGCCGCGAGGGAACCGACGCGGTCGTGGAGCAGCACGGCATCCGGTGCTCCCACTTCGACGCCTACCGCTTCTTCACCGAGTCGGCCCGCCCGCTGAACGCCGTGGAGCCAACTCGCGAGGGTCAGGTGGCTTCCGAGCAGCCGGGGTGCCTGCACGCGGGGATGGACATCTACAAGTGGGCGTTCAAGCTCAGCCCCCTGGTGCCCAGCGACCTGGTGCTCGACGCGTTCGTCCTGGCGCGCGAGATCCGGGTGCTCGACATGCAGGCCTCTCCCTACGACCTGAGCGCGCTGGGCCATGAGCCGGTTCCGATCGAGACACCAGAGGGCAAGGCCGCCTACGTCGAGCGGCAGCGCGACTTCGCACTGCGCACCAACATCCTCAGGCACCGCCTGCTCGGCGCCCTTCCCGCCTGACCCCGCCGAGGGCACGAACCAGCCGTCCGGCCGCGGCGAAGCCAGAGCACTCGGCCCCCGGACACCACCGTGATCAGCGCGGAGCGACGCCAGCCCTCACCAGGCCGTAGGTCATCGACTCCACGAGCGCGTCCCAGCTCGCCTCGAGGATGTTGGCGGCGACGCCGATCGTCATCCACGAGGTGGTGCCGTCGGAGGTCTCGATGAGCACTCGTGTCACGGCGTCCGTGCCGTGTGCGGCATCCAGGATGCGCACCTTGTAGTCAATGAGCTCGAGGTGTGCGATCTCGGGGTAGGAGACCGAAAGCGCCTCGCGCAGTGCATGGTCGAGCGCATTCACCGGACCGTTGCCCTCACCGGTCTGCACATGCCGCTGACCCGCCGCACGGACCTTCACCGTGGCCTCGGACAGTGCCTCTCCGTCACCACGGGCGTCGGTGATGACGCGCCAGGACTCGACCTCGAAGAAGTCGGGGAGCGACCCGCCGACCTCGCCGCGCAGCAACAGCTCGAAGCTCGCGTCAGCCGCGTCGAACGTGTAACCGCGCAGCTCCTTGTCCTTCACGGCCTTGAGCACCCGCGCGAGAGTCGCGCGATCGGTGTCGTCGTCAGGGTCGAGGTCGAAGCCGAGCTCACGCGCCTTGAGCTCGATCGATGCGCGACCGGCCATGTCCGAGACCAGCATTCGCATGTCGTTGCCGACGTGCTTGGGGTCCATGTGCTGGTAGAGATCGGGGTCCACCTTGATGGCGCTCGCGTGCAGGCCAGCCTTGTGGGCGAACGCGCTGGAGCCCACGTAGGGCTGGCGCAAGTAGGGCGGCACGTTGGTGACCTCAGCGATCGCGTGCGAGATCCGGGTCGAGTCCTGGAGCCGGTGCGGATCGAGCAGCGGCACCCCCGCCTTGAGCTGCAGGTTGGCCACCACCGTCAGCAGGTCGGCGTTGCCGGTGCGCTCCCCGTAGCCGTTCACCGTGCCCTGCACGTGGGTCGCGCCCGCGTCGACCGCCGCCATCGAGTTCGCCACGGCGCACCCGGTGTCGTTGTGGCAGTGGATGCCGAGCCGCACGCCGGTCGTGCTCACGACGTCGTGGACGACGTCGGCCACCTGACCGGGCAGCATCCCGCCGTTGGTGTCGCACAGGGCAACGACCTCCGCACCGGCCTCGGCGGCGACGGTGATCGCCTCCAGCGCGTAGGCCCGGTCGCTGCGGTAGCCGTCGAAGAAGTGCTCTGCGTCGAGGAACACGCGTCGACCCTCACCGCGCAGGAAGCTCACGGTGTCGCGGATCATCTCGAGGTTCTCGGCCAGCGTCGTGCGCAGCGCGCGCTCGACGTGGCCCGCGTGGGACTTGGCGACGAGGGTGACGACCTCGGCCCTGCTGTCGAGCAGCGCGCGCACGAGGGGGTCGGTGTCGGCTCGACCGCCGGCTCGACGCGTCGCACCGAATGCCGCGAGCGTCGCGTTCTGCAGTCTGAGCTCGCTCGCCGCACGGGCGAAGAACTCGGTGTCCTTGGGGTTGGCCCCCGGCCAGCCGCCCTCGATGAATCCCACACCCAGGTCATCGAGGTGCCCCGCGATGGCGAGCTTGTCCGCGACGGAGAGGTTGAGCCCCTCCTGCTGGGCACCGTCACGCAGCGTCGTGTCGTAGACGTGGAGATCGGTCATGAGCTGCTCACCCGGATCGGTATGCCGGTCACCCGGCGTCTCGCGCCCCGGCCCGCGAGGGCCGGGGCGATGACGTGTGCTGTTGCCGCTCATTGTCGTTGCCAGCGCTGCTACCGCTTCCCCGGGGGGTGTGGGGGGCGGGCACCTGCTCATCCGGTGCGCCGCTCCCGCGAACGTTCCCGACAAGCAAAAGACCCCCCGGGTGCGGGAGGTCTGCGCGACGAGGAGGTCTCGTCGCGCTAGCCGATAATGATTGCGGTGGTGGCCGCATCACGGAACGTCACGGGGCGAGCCTCCCACGAAGGTGAGCACCCGGCATACGACCAGTCCACATGCTGGTCGCGCCAAGACTCCCGCCCTCCACCCCCCGACTCATTGCTCCACAGCCACGCCACACCCCCGCCGTGGGGGCCAGGAGTGTGGCTGGAGCGCAAGAAGTCGGGGTCAGAGCTCCCACCAGGCGTCCAGCCCCGGTGGTTCGGCGACGTCGACGCGCTCGCCGACGCGCGGCACCGCGACCTGCACCCCGTGGGTGGCTGCCGCCACGAGCAGCCGATCGACCGGCTCGGCCCACGGGTGCGGCGCCAGCACGAAGGTGCACCAGTGGATCGGGACGAGCACCCCGCCTCGCAGCCGCTGCGTCGCCTCGACCGCCTCTTCCGGGTTGAGGTGGATGTCGTGCCACGCGGGGTCGTAGGCCCCGACCGCCATGAGGGATGCCGCGAACGGTCCGTGCTCGGCGCCGATCCGGTCATAACCCTCGAAGAAGCCGGTGTCACCGCTGAAGAACACCTTCCCGCTCGCGCCTGCGAGGACCCACGACGCCCAGAGGGTCCCGTCGCGGCGCAGCCCACGACCGGAGAAGTGCTGCGCCTCGACCGCCGTCACCCGCACGTCACCGACATCGACCCCGTCCTCCCAGTCGCACTCCACCACCCGCTCGGCCGGCACGCCCCAGACGTCCAAGTGCGCACCGACACCGAGCGGCACCAGGAAGACGGCGTCAGTGGTGTCTGCCAGCGCGCGCACCGTGTCCATGTCGAGGTGGTCGTAATGATCGTGCGAGATGACGACCGCATCGATGTGGCCCAGGCCGGACAGCGGCACCGGCACGGCGTGCAGGCGCCGCGGGCCGACATGCTGGCTCGGTGAACACCGTTCGCTCCACACGGGGTCGAGCAGCAGCCGCACGCCGTCGAGCTCCACCAGGCACGACGCGTGCCCGAACCACGTGATGTTCACCCCGTCGACGGCGGGCTCGCGCGCGGCGCTGACCACAGGGATCGGCGCCGCGGGGTGCCTCAGCGGGGCGTTCTCACGGAACCGCCGCATCACGTCGCGCTGCCCCTGGGGCATCGACGACGTGCTGCGGGAGGTGTTGTGGAAGGCACCCGCGCGAAAACTTCGCGAGCGCTTCATCCGCTCGAGCCTGACCCCGTCGGGGCGAGCACCCATGGCGGCGTTGAGGCTGCGCCCGGTCACCGCGAGGGCGCCCAGGGCGCTGGCCGCGCCGGCGGCGATGGCGAGCCGGTTGAGTCTGGTCACCCGCCCATTGTGCGCGCGGAGTGCTCCCCTGCCTGCACCGCGGCCACCAGGGCGGTGAAGAGCCGCCCGTCCTCCCCCATCTCGGGGTGCCACTGGACCGCGAGCCGGAAGCGTGATGCCGGGTCCTCCATCGCCTCCAGGGTGCCGTCCTCGTGCCAGGCGCCGGGGAGGTATGCCGTGCCGACCAACGAGGCGGCCCGCACCCCCTGATGGTGGTAGGTGGGGACGTCGAGCGGCTCCACGCCGAGGATCCCGGCGAGCCGGGTGCCCTCGACGACACCGACGTGGTGCGAGGCGTAGACCCCGGGCGCGGGGCTGTGTGCCTCGTGCCCGACCACATCGGGGAGGTGCTGGTGCAGGGCACCGCCGACTGCCACCGCCATGACCTGCATGCCACGACAGATCCCCAGGACCGGGAGGTCGCGCTCGGCAGAGACCCGAGCCAACGCGAGTTCCCAGGCATCACGGTCCGGCCGCGGCGACTGCGACGTCGCGTGCGGGGTGCCCCCGTATCGGGTTGCATCGACGTCGACCCCGCCGGCGATCACCAGGGCGTCGAGCCGGTCGAGGACCTCTGCCGCCATCGCCTCGTCGGCGTCAGCCCTCGGGGGCAGCAGCACCGCGAGAGCCCCGGCCCTCTCGAGGTGCTCCACGTATCCGTGCGGGAGCACCGTGCTGCGTTGGCCCACCCAGGGGTCGCGATCCACGTCCTCGACGTAGCAGGTGACCCCGATGACCGGCCGACGACCGCTCACAACGGGGTGACGTAGGCGCCGGAGATGCCCCCGTCGACGAGGAATGTCGACGCGGTCATGAAGCTCGACTCGTCGGAGGCGAGGAAGAGCACGGCGTTGGCCATCTCCTCCGGCTCGGCGAACCGACCCATCGGCACGTGCACGAGGCGGCGCTCGGCGCGCTCGGGGTCGGACGCGAAGAGCTCTTGGAGCAGAGGGGTGTTCACCGGCCCGGGGCACAGCGCGTTGACGCGGATGCCCTGGCGCGCGAACTGCACACCGAGCTCGCGGCTCATCGAGAGCACCCCGCCCTTGGAGGCGGAGTAGGAGATCTGTGACGTGGCAGCACCCATGACCGCGACGAAGCTCGCGGTGTTGATGATCGAGCCGGAGCCCTGCGAGACCATGTGGGTCAGCGCCGCCTTGCAGCACAGGAAGACGGAGGTGAGGTTCACCTCCTGCACCCGGCGCCACGCATCGAGGTCGGTGTCCAGGATCGAGTCGTCCTCCGGCGGGCTGATGCCCGCGTTGTTGAACGCGATGTCGAGGCGGCCGAAGCGTTCGACCGCCGTGGCGAAGAGCGCGTCGACATCATCCTTGTCGGCGACGTCGCAGTGCACGTAGGCACCGCCGACCTCCTCCGCGAGGGCCTCACCGGCGGCGTCCGCGAGGTCGCCGATGACGACGCGCGCGCCTTCCTGCGCAAACCTCCTCACGGTCGCCAAACCGATCCCGGAGCAGCCGCCCGTGACGACTGCGACCTTTCCCTCGAGCCTGCCTGCCATGCCCACTCCTATTCCTGGGTGTCGATGAAGACGTTCTTGACCTCGGTGAACGCGTCGAGGGCGTCCGGTCCCAGCTCGCGGCCGATCCCGCTGGCCTTGAACCCGCCGAAGGGGGTGCCGTAGCGCACAGCGCTGTGGCTGTTGACGGAGAGGTTGCCCGCGTCGACGCCTCGCGCGACGCGGATCGCGCGCCCCACGTCGCGGGTCCAGATCGAGCCCGCCAGACCGTATGCCGTGTCGTTGGCCTTGGCGATGGCGTCGGCCTCGTCGTCGAACGGCATCACCGCCACGACAGGCCCGAACACCTCCTCGCGCCAGACCCGGTCCCGGACCCCACGAGGAAGGACGACGGTCGGGGGGTACCACCAGCCGACCCCATCGGGCGAGCTGCCTCGGAAGGCGACGTCGACCTCGTCGTGGCCACCCTCCGCCGCCTCCTCGACGAACCCCCGGACCGTGTCGCGCTGCCGAGAGCTGACAAGCGGACCCATCTGGGTCTCCTCCTGACCCGGGTCGCCGACCACGACTGCCTTGACCGCAGTCTCGAAGCGCTCCATGAATGCGTCGAACACGCTGCGCTGCACAAGGATCCTGGTGCGGGCACAGCAGTCCTGACCTGCGTTGTCGAGGAAGCTCATCGGTGCGGCAGATGCAGCCCGGTCGAGGTCAGCATCGGCGAAGACGATGTTGGCCGACTTGCCACCCAGCTCGAGGGTGACCCTCTTGAGCTGGTCGGCGGCC
Source organism: Ornithinibacter sp. (assembly GCA_039915055.1). GTDB lineage: Bacteria > Actinomycetota > Actinomycetes > Actinomycetales > Dermatophilaceae > Fodinibacter. The sequence goes on along the minus strand of JBDSNZ010000139.1, from coordinate 5,650 downwards.
TTGCGCATGATCCCCTGACCGACCGCGCTCGACCCGGTGAAGCACACCTTGCGCACGTCGGGGTGGGTGACGAACCGCTCCCCCACCACCGAGCCCTTGCCGGGCAGCACGGTGAACACGCCTTCGGGGAGTCCGGCCTCCAGGGCGAGCTCCGCCAGCCGCATCGCCGTGAGCGGGGTCAGCTCTGCCGGCTTGAGCACCACGGTGTTGCCGGCGGCGAGAGCAGGCGCCATCCCCCAGCCCGCGATGGGCATGGGGAAGTTCCAGGGGACGATCACCGACACGACGCCGAGCGGCTCCTTGAACGTGACGTCGATGCCCCCGGCGACAGGGATCTGGCGGCCGAAGAGGCGCTCCGGAGCAGCCGAGTAGTAGCGCAGGACTGCCGCGACGTTGCCTGCCTCCCACCGGGCGTTGCCGATGGTGTGCCCCGCGTTGCGCACCTCCAACAGCGCCAGTTCCTCGGCATGCGCCTCGACCGTGTCGGCGAAGCGCCGGAGCAGCATCCCGCGGTCCGCAGGGGTGACCGCCCTCCAGCTGGGCCCGACCTCGACGGCACGGGCCACGGCGGAGTCGGTCTCCTCCACCCCCACCAGGTCGATGGTGCGGAAGATCTCCTCGGTCGCAGGGTTGACGACGTCGTGCGTGGTGGCGTTCGTGCTCATCGGGTGCTGCTCACAACCTCTCGAATCCGCGGACCCGCTCCCAGTCGGTCACGGCGGCGTTGAAGGCCGTGATCTCGACGTCGGCAGCGTTGACGTAGTGGTCGACGACGTCGTCGCCGAATGCCGCACGCGCCATGCTTGACGCAGCAAGGCGATCCCTCGCGGCAAGCAACGTCGCAGGCACGTGGTCGACGTCGGCATCGTAGGCGTTGCCCTCCAGCGCCGGTTCGAGCGGGAGCTCGTGCTCGATGCCGTAGAGCCCTCCCGCCAGCATCGCCGCCACCGCGAGGTAGGGGTTGACGTCGCCCCCGGGCACCCGGTTCTCCATCCGCAGGCCAGCGCCGTGGCCGACGACGCGCACGGCGCAGGTGCGGTTGTCCCGGCCCCAGGAGATGGCCGTCGGGGCGAACGACCCCGCCGCGAACCGCTTGTAGGAGTTGATGTTGGGTGCGTAGAAGTAGGCCAGGTCGGGCATCGTGGCCAACACCCCGGCCAGGAAGTGGTCCATCAGCGTGCTCTGGCCCCCGTCCCGGTCGTCATCGGCGAAGACGATCTCCCCGTCCGTGCCGCGCAGGGAGAGGTGGATGTGACACGAGTTGCCCTCCCGCTCGTCGTACTTCGCCATGAAGGTCAGCGACGTGCCGTGGGCTGCCGCGATCTCCTTGGCAGCGGTCTTGTAGACGACGTGGAGGTCGCACGTGCGCACGACCCCGTCGTAGAGGAAGCCGATCTCGTGCTGCCCGAAGTTGCACTCCCCCTTCGCCGCCTCCACGATCGCTCCCGCGGCATACATCTCGTTGCGGATCTCACGGAGCACCGGCTCCACCGCGCTGCCACCCAGAACCGAGTAGTCGACGTTGTAGCGGTTCGCCCCTGTCAGGCCTTGGTATCGGCGATCCCACGCTGCGGCGTAGGTGTCCTCGAAGAGGATGAACTCCAGCTCGGTGCCAGCGATCGCGCTGAAGCCGAGGGCCTCGGCGCGAGCCACCTGCGCCTTGAGGATGTCCCGCGGGGACTGGCGCACGGGGCCCGACCCGTCCAACCATGAGAGATCGCACAAGATGGTGACCGAGTGTGGCTGCCCGGGCGTGCGGTGCAGGGTCTCCAGGTCCATGGAGAACTCGAAGTCGCCGTAGCCCTTCTCCCAGGACGACATCGCGTAGCCGTCGACGGTGTTCATGTCGACGTCCACCGCCAACAGGTAGTTGCACCCCTCGACTGCTCCATCGAGCGCGTGGTCCAGGAAGTAGTTCGCGTGAAGCCGCTTGCCGAGGAGTCGACCCTGCATGTCGGTGAAGGCGACGAGGACGGTGTCGACCTCCCCGCGAGAGACCGCCGCTCTGAGGTCGTCGACGGTCATCCGTGGTGGTGCGCTGTCGTGGATCGAGGTGGGCATGAAGTTCTCCTTCGTCATCCGATGAGGCCGCGGAGCAGGGCGGAGGTGGCGTCACAGTGTTCCTCCATGGCGGTGCGGGCGCCCTCGGGGTCACCGCGCAGCACTGCGTCCACGACGGCGTCGTGCTGGTCGCTGGAATGGCTGATGTTGGTCCTGAGCACCGGGATGGCGGACAGCATCTCACCCAGGGCCGCCTGCGCCCTGGTGACCGACTCGATGAGCATCGGTGAGCCGCACAACGTCGCGATGGCGAGGTGCAGTCGGCTGTCGGCGATCCGGTGCGCTGCGCCGTGCGTGGCGGCCCGGACCTCCGCGGCCGATTGGACGAGCCAGGCGCGCTGGTCCCCCGAGAGCTCTCGCCGGGCGGCCAACCACGCGGCGCCGGGCTCGACGACGCGGCGGAAGTCGAGGGCGTCCGTCAACCCCGCCCCCGTGCGGACGGCGCCGACCCCGCGCTGTGACGCAGTCCCGGCATACGTCACCAGGGTGCCTCCTCCACGTCCGCGAGTCGTCGTCACCAGGCCCGACTCGCGCAGCGCGGCAATCGCTTCCCGCAGCGTCGTGCGAGAGACGCCGAGCCGAGCCGCGAGCTCACGCTCGGGCGGTAGGAACTCGTCCCGCACGAACACCCCGAGTCGGATCGCGGTGGCGAGCTGCTCCACCGTCGTCTCGAAGGTGTTGCCCACCGCGGCCCGGAGGACGGCGGCCGGGAGTCGGTCCTCCTGCGGGTCCGGCGCTGGCTGGTCATGCACCGACCCTCACCGGAAGATCTCGGCGGGCGGGATCGTGTCGTGCCCCTCTGGCACGTCGACCATGAAGTGATCGCGCCCCCCGACGAACCACGTGACCGTCGCGAAGAGGAGCACTGCTCCCACGGCGAGGGGGGCGTAGTTGAAGGTGGCGTCCCCCCAGGTCCCCGGGGCATACGCCGGCAGCATGAAGAGGATGACGATGATGGCGACCCAGACGACCGCGATCCACCCGATCGGGGCACTCCACCTTCCGAGGTTCCACCGGCCGACGCGGAAGTTCGGGTTGGTCCGGCGGAGGAAGACGGGCACCACATAGGCGATGTAGAGACCGATGACGGCGATCGACGTCACCGCGGCGTATGCCACGATGCTCCACAGGGCGGGGAGGGCGACGACGATGGAGCAGACGACGCACAGCCAGATCGAGTTGGTCGGCGTGCCGGTGCGGGGGTTGACCTTCGACCACAGCCTCGAGCCGGGCAGTGCGTTGTCCCGAGAGAACGCGTAGGACATCCGCGAGTTGGCCGTGACCGACGCCATCCCGCAGAAGAACTGGGCCACGGCGGCGATCAGGAGCATCAGCTCGCCGAGCCCGGAACCGGCGGCGTCGATGAAGATCTGGGCCGGGGGAAGCCCGGTGTCGCTCGCGCGCTGCACGTCGTAGTCCTGGATCGCCGCGGTGACGGAGACGAGCAGGAACCAGCCCGCGATGATCGACACCCACACCGAGCGCACGATCCCCTTGGGAGCCTCGGTCGACGCGTTCCTCGTCTCCTCGGCGACGTGGGCCGAGGCGTCGTAGCCGGTATAGGTGTACTGCGCCATCAGCAGGCCGACGAGGAAGGCGTAGGGCAGGAAGCCGAGGATGTTGATGTCGAAGCCCGTGGAGTTCCTGTACTCGGTGAACGTCCAGGCCAGGGTCTGGTGCTGGTCGGGGACGAGCCACAAGATGGCGACGATGATCGCGACGCCGGCGAGGTGCCACCAGGCGCTGACGTTGGAGAGCACCTTGACGAGGTTGACGCCGAAAGTGTTGAGCAGACCGTGGAGGGCGATGATGATGAGGAACGCCACGAAGGTCGAGGTGACGCTCACGTTCAGACCGAAGACGAGGTTGAGCAGCGCCATCCAGGTGATCGCGGCGCCGTAGTCGATGGCGGCGGTGACAGCCACCTCACCGAGGAAGTTGAACCAGCCGACGTACCACGCCCAGACGCGCTTGTTGCGCCGGGCCAGCTTGCCGGCCCAGTAGTAGAGCCCGCCGGCGGTGGGGTAGACCGAGCAGATCTCCGCCATCGCCATGGCGACGCAGAGGACGAAGACACCGACGACCGGCCACCCGATGGAGATGGCGATCGGGCCGCCGGCATCCATGGCCAGGTAGTAGGTCGTGATGCACCCCGCGAGGATCGAGATGATCGAGAAGGAGACGGCGAAGTTGTTGAAGCCGCTCATCCCCCGGTGCAGCTCCTGCTTGTAGCCCAGGGCCGCGAGCATCGTCTCGTCGTCGTGCTCACCGTCGGCTCCGTGTCGGTCGCCGGCTTCCGTCTCACTCACACCGCTCATGGGGGCTCCCGGTTCAAAGGTATGGCCCCGGACCCATCGCCCATCGGACCTGTCGTGGGAGAAGACAACACCCGAACGCACTCGGCCGTCAATGGTGTGTTCGCAGACCTTTCCCTAGGGCGCGTCAGCGCCGTGAGCGCGACAGGAGCGCTTCGATGACCGCGGCGACCCCGTCGTCGTCGTTGGCCGGGCACGCGTGGCTCGCGGTCGCGATCACCTCGGGGTGGCCGTTGGCCACCGCGAACGACACTCCGGCCCAGGTGAGCATCGGCAGGTCGTTGGGCATGTCACCGAAGGCCCATACCGCCGCCGAACCCACGCCCCTCCCCGCGCACCACCGTTCCAGCGCAGCCGCTTTGGTCACGCCGGGAGCCGAGATCTCGGCCAGGTGGCCCACCCCGGAGTAGGCGACGATGCCCTGCTCACCAACGGCCGACGACACGGCGTCCAGAAAATCTGACCCGGCGCGGTCCGGCACCACGGCGAGGAGCTTTCCCGTGGGCACCTCGTCGAGGTCGTCGAGCTGCTCCAGCCGGGACACGGTCCTGGTGAGCGCGTCCGCCTCGTGCGCTGAGGAGAAGGCGAGCTCCCGCGTCATCCCGGTGCGGCGCTCCACCGCGAGGCCGACGTCGGGCAACGCGGCACGCAGCGCACGCGCCACGGTCAACAGGGCCGCCCCGTCGAAGCCGTGCTCCTCGACGCTCCCCGACACCAGGTCCATGACGAAGGCCCCGTTGCCGGCGATGACCGTCCCGTGGCTCCCCACGTGCTCACGCAGCACGTCGATCCACCGCGGCGGCCGGGCTGTGACGAAGACGACCGGCAGCCCGGCATCCTCGGCACTGCGCAGTGCCCGCGCGGTGCGTGACGACACCGTGCCGTCGCTGCGCAGAAGCGTCCCGTCCAGGTCGGTGGCGATGACGCTGGGCGCTGAGGTCTCACCACACAGCGCGTCAGATCCGCTCGTCATCCCGACGCTGGGCCTTCGCCGGGTCCTCGTGCGCCACGTCGCCGTCGGCCACGCTCTGGTCACCGACCTGCTCGCTCACGTCGCCGTCCTCGACGTGCCCGTCGCTGCCCTCATGGGAGCGGTCACCGGACGTGTGGTCGAACGCACCCGCCGAACGGGGGTCCTCGCGCGAGAGGCGGTTTCCGTCGTCGTCGAGCCGGTTGCCGTCGTCATCGGTGCGCACGTCCGGGTCGAGCTCGTCGGCGCGCCGCAGGCGATCATCGCGCTCCTCGCGCACGGCCCCGGCTTCCTCTGCGCGCAC
>JBDSNZ010000067.1:0-10140 GCA_039915055.1 Ornithinibacter sp. | reverse complement strand
CGTGCACGCCGACTTCAGGTGCAGCGCTCGGGTCATGGGCACGGTCTGCACGCGCACACCGAACTCCCGCAGCTGGCTCGCGAGCTGTCGCGCGCCCGACTCGTTCGTCCTGCTGCCGATACCGACGTATGCCGTGTCGCCGCTACGGAGCACGTCTCCGCCATCGAGGGTGCCGGGAGCCTCGATCCGAGCCACCCGCAGCCCGAGGTCACGCACGGCGGTCTCGACACCAGCGACCTCACCCCGGCGCTCCGCCGCGCCGGGTCGGGTCAGCACCGCCAGGTCGTCGTGCACGACGACGGCGTCCTCGACGAAGACGGCATCCGGGCAGTCGTCGGCGGCCGGCACCTCGACCACCTGCCACCCGGCGGCCGTGAGGGCACCGGCATACGCCTCCCACTGCTGCGTGGCCCGGTCGAGGTCGACCGGGCTGCGGTCGATGTGCGTCACCAGCCCCTCGGGCAGGCGGGGCCCCGGGCGGCGGACGAGCGCGATCGGCAGGGTCATGACCAGAGTGAGTGGTAGGCGTTGATCGCCGGCTGGCCACCGAGGTGGGCATAGAGCACGGTGGAGTCACCAGGGATGTCGCCGCCGGAGACCAGGTCGATGAGCCCGGCCATCGACTTCCCCTCGTAGACGGGGTCGATGATCATCGCCTCCAGGCGACCGCTGAGACTGATCGCCTCCATCGTGGAGTCGACGGGGATGCCGTAGAGGTCACCGGCCCAACCCTCGAGCACCGCGATCTCGTCATCGCGCAGGTCCCGGCCGAGCTCGATCAGGTCGGCGGTGCTGCGCGCGATCCGTGCGACCTGGTCCCGCGTCTTCTCGATCGTCGCCGAGGCGTCGATGCCGATGACCCTCCGCCGCACGCCGGTGAGGTCCTCCAGCGCCGCGAACCCGGCGATCATGCCCGCATGGGTCGAGCCGGTGACGGTGCAGACGACGACCGTGTCGAAGTGGACACCGAGGGACTTCTCCTGCTCGGCCACCTCGAAGGCCCAGTTGGCGAATCCCAGTCCGCCGAGCGGGTGCTCGGACGCGCCCGCTGGGATCGCATACGGGGTGCCGCCGGCCTCCTCGACCTCGCGCAGCGCCTCCGTCCAGGAGTCCCGGATGCCGATGTCGAACCCGTGCGGGTCGAGCCGGCTGTCGGCGCCCATCATCCGCGACAACAGGATGTTGCCGACCTTGTCATTCACCGGGTCCTCCCACGGCACCCACTTCTCCTGCACCAGACGGCACTTCAGGCCGAGGTGGGCCGCGACCGCCGCGACCTGACGGGTGTGGTTCGACTGGTAGCCGCCGATCGACACGAGGGTGTCCGCCCCGCTCGCGAGCACGTCCGGCACGATGTACTCCAGCTTGCGGGTCTTGTTGCCACCAAAGGCGAGCGCGCTGTTGACGTCCTCGCGCTTGGCCCACACCTGCGCCCCACCGAGGTGCTCGGAGAGCCGGCGCAGCGGGTGCACCGGGCTGGGGCCGAAGGTGAGTGGGTGCCTCGGGAACTCATCCAGTCGCATGGGGACAGATCTACCACGTCTGGGGCCGCGACACGGGCGTGCCCGCCGGCTCACGAGGAGCCGGCGGGCACGGTGCAGTCGCGATGCGACTACGGGTTGGTGACCTGGACGACGGTCATGCCGAGGCTGGCGCCCCCGGACTCCGTGTGGTCGACCACGCCGAAGGACGTGCCCGAGGGCGCTCCCACCCATGAGGCCGTGACCTCGATGGTGCCGCCGATGGTCGCGGGCGCCGACTTCGGCAACACGGTGAGCTCCGGTGTGCCGACGCCCCGAACGACCTGCCAACGGTCGATGCTCGCGGCGAGCGGCGACGTGACGACCTGCCAGCCGTGGACGTACAGCGTGTAGTCCCCGGCTGCCGGGTCGTTGAGCTCGATGAGCTCGTTGGTCCCGCCAGCGGTGCTCTCGGCGACCACCTTGCCCTCGTGACAGAGGTAGAGGTCGATGTCGTCGGCACTGGACAGGACGTAGGACAGCCGCACGTAGGCCGTGTCGGCCACGACGGTGAACGGTAGGGCAGCCACTCCTGGCTGCGCCGTGCACCCAGCGAATGTCTGGTCAGGGTCCTGGCTCACCGAACCCGTGAGCGGGTCGTTGGTCGCGAGACCGCCGGGGATGGGCGTGTACGTGCCCTCGTAGCCGGTGGTGACCGGGATGGTGACGCTGCCGTCGGCCCCTGAACCGGCGACCGTGCTCGGTGCGGAGATGGCCGTCGGGTAGACCGCGATGTTGCTGCGGACCGTCGCGCCGGCGCCCTTCCAGGTGAGGGACCCGAACTGCCAACCGGAGTTGACCTTGGCGGTCTCGTTGGTGATGGTCACCGTGAACGAGCCGGTTTCACCAGCGTTCAGCGTGAGCTCGGCCGGCGAGACCTTGACGACCAGACCCGTCGGGTTCTCCACGCTGGCCGTGAAGGTCGCCTTGCTGCCGAGGACGTTGGTGACCTTGCGCTGTGCCGTCGCTACGCCGGCGAGGGCTGAGATGCCGATCGTCGGGTAGTTGAGGTCCTCCACGCGCGTCGGGATGCCGGCGGCCGCCAGGCGCCCGCAGGTGGCGGCGGGGTCGGCGAAGATGTCGTTCCTCGCGTCACTGCCGCAGTAGAAGCCGAGGAAGTCGTTGAACCCGGAGTTGTAGACCAGGCCGGGGTTGAACGCCGAGATCGCCTTGACGTGTCCGGCACCGAAGTCGAACGGGTCGGCCCTGGTGGTGCGGTCGTTGTCCCTGACGTCCTGGTATGCCGTGGTCATCGCGGCGGACTTCACCATCGAGGGGGTCCAGGTCGGGTGGAGCTGGTCGATGAGGAGGAAGACCCCTGCCATGACCGGGCTTGACATCGATGTGCCAGCGATCGCCTGGAACAGCTGCCCGGGCTCGTAGTCGTCACCGACGATTGCCGGCGAGGCACCGGCAAGGACCTGTACGCCGGGTGCAGTGATGTCCGGCTTGATGATCGAGGGCGCCGAGGGGTTCGGGCCCCGCGAGGAGAAGATGGCCATCGAGGGAGCCGGCTCGAAGGTGCGGATCGCTCCCGTGTTCGTGATCGACGCCTTCGCGTCGGCCCCGGATGACTCCGCGTAGGCGGCGATGACGTCGCCCTCCGTCTTGTCGACCATGACGGTCGGCACCCGGAAGTTGTCCGTGAAGTAGTTGTCCACGTCGTTCTGGTTGCTCAGCACCATGGCCTTGCCACCGGCCTCCAGCACGTTGAGGCTCTTCTCGGACCGGCCGATGGCGCCTCGCCAGCACAGCACCATGGCGCCCTTCGCACCCTTCGCGAAGCTCGCGTACGCGGCGTCGTCACCGAGCTGGGCCTTCGACACGCACTGTTCGTTCCCGAGGACCTTCGCGTCGACGAGCGGCAGGTTGGGAGCACTCGCCAGGGTCACCGACGAGCCCCGGACTTCTTGACCGTTCCCTAGGGAGACGGTGCCCGCGTAGAAGCGCGGTTGGGTGCTGGCACCCACAGTGGTCACCCAGGGGAGGTCGGCGGGGCCGCCGATCGTGGCGGGATCGGGGCCGGAGTTGCCGGCCGACGTCGCGACGTGAACGCCGGCCTGGTTGGCGTAGAGGAAGGAGAGCGCGTCCGCGCTGAGCAGCCCCGGGCCGCCGCCGACGGAGTAGTTGATGACGTCGACCCCGTCATAGACGGCCTGGTCGATCGCAGCAGCGAGGTCGGAGGAGAAGCCGCCGAGCGAGCCGAGCGCCTTGTAGGCGACGATCTGCGCTCGCGGCGCGACGCCCGAGGTGTAGTCAAGGGTGCGCGTCTTGTCGTAGATCCACGCCCGGACGTTCTCGTTGCCGGCCGCAGTCGACGCCGTGTGGGTGCCGTGGCCGTCGTCGTCGCGAGCCGAGTTGAACTCTCCCGGCAGGATGCCCACGACCTGGCGATACGTCTTGAGCATCTGGCGGGCGCCGATGAGCTTGTTGTTGCAGACGAACTTCTTGTCTTCCTTCCCACGGCCGAAGTCACACTTGGGGAAGCCACCCTTGGCGTTGCCGAGCGCACGGCGCGGGTAGGTGCCGTCGTCGGCGAAACTGGGGTGCTCGGGCCAGATGCCGGTGTCGATGACGCCCAGCAGCTCCTTGTCACCCTTGGTCTTGCTCGTCTCGGTGCCCAGGAAACCCCGCAGTGTCTCGGGCTTGGTTTCAGTGATCTCGTCATCGCCAGCGGCCATGGGCAGCGACGCCTTCTGGCGCAGCTCGTCCGGGGTCACCATGAGGACGTCCGGGTTGGCCGCGATCTTCTTCGCCTGGGCCTGCGAGGCAAGGACGGAGAAGCCGTTGAGCGACGCCGTGTAGTCATTGAGCTTCTTGCTGGCGCCGACCCCGGCCTTCTTGAGCACGCCGTCGTGCTTCGCTTCAAGGGCCTTCTTCTGCTGCTGGGCCTTCGTCGACCCGAGCGCCTTCTGGCCGAAGGACGTCGTCAGGGGGTTTCCCTTCATGACGACGACATAGCTACCCCACTTGCTTGCCCCCACCTTGTTCGCGTTGGCGGTCGCCGCGGCTGCGGCGTTGTCACTCGGAGCTGCTGAGGCCGTGCCCACGAGCGCCGGTGTTCCCACCAGCGCCAGAGCGGCTGCGGCTCCGGCGGCGATCATCCCTTGTTTCACGCGTTCTCCAGTTCGTCACGCCGAGTCGCAGGGCGACCGGCAGGGGTGAGAGAGTCGGAGCATAGCCTCGAAGACCCGGGAGCAACAGGGTGAATCGGCGTGCAACCGGCCTCCGTTGTGCGGCAGGGTTCTTCCGTGCACCCGAACCCATTCCCCGGACTGACCGCGAGATCGCTGGGACTGACCGACCTCGACGCGGCGTTTGCCGTGTACGCCGCCGACGAGGTCGTGGATGCCGGAACCCTGGCCATCGAGAAGGACGACATCGAGGGCGACTGGGCCCGACCGAGCTTCGACCTCGCCCACGACACGATCGGGGTGTTCGAGGGCCAGCGACTGCTCGGCGCGGCAGAGGTGACCCGCGCCGGCTCCCGCGCGGAGGGTGCCGTGGCTCCCTCTGCCCGGGGTCGTGGGATCGGGTCCTGGCTGGTCGGATGGACCGAGCGGCGGGCGACCGAGATGGGCTCGGCGCTGGTGGGCCAGAGCACGCCCGAGGAGTCAGCGGCGAGCCGGCTGCTCGCCGGTCGCGGCTACCGGCTCGGTCACACGTCATGGGTGCTCGAGCTGCCGGCGGGCCACAGCGTCCTCGACCGCCCGCTCCCCGAGGGTTACGCCATCGTGACCGGCGACGACCCGCCACGGGAGCGGGCAGCACACGACGTGATCGACACGGCCTTCGCACAATGGCCCGGACGCGCGCCCGAACCCTACGAGGACTGGGCCGCCACGACCGTGCGCAGGCCGGGGCGGGAGCCATGGCAGCTGCGGGTGGCCGAGACTGCCTCGGGTCAGGTCGTGGCCGCCTGCTTCACGATCCTCGACAGCCAGGGCTGCGGCTTCGTGCACCAGCTCGCCGTCGATCAGGCGCATCGTGGCCAGGGCCTGGCGCGAGCGATGCTCGCCGACGGGTTCGCGGCCGCGCGCGAGCACGGCGCGACGCGCAGCGAGCTCGCGACCGACTCACGCACCGGCGCGCTCGACCTCTACCTCGGGGTCGGGATGGTCGTGAGCCAGACCTGGACGTACCTCGTCACCGACCTCCCACGAGGCCAGTGACGTCGAGCTGCGGGTGCTCAGCCGGTGAGGCCGCGAACGACCTCGACGTACTGGGCCTTGGCGACATCCGGGTCGGTGCCCTGCACGGCGGCCCAGGCGTCATGCTTCGCGCGGCCGACCGGATTGGTGAAGCCGGGCCGCTTGCCCTGCGCGTCACCCTCGGTGGCCTGCTTGTAGAGCGCGTAGAGGCGCAGCTTGGTGTCGTTGCCCGGATCCTGTGTGAGCGCGGGGACGGCCGCGACAGCGGCCCGGAAGTCAGCGTCATTCTCAGCCATCCCGACACCCTAAAGGGGGAGACTGGGGGTCCGACGGCAAGGGAGCCACGATGAGCGCCAGCACGCACACGAGCGGGACGACCGAGACCGAGGCCAATGCGCCTCACGGCGCACGTGTCACCGAGCGCCAGGCCCGTCAGGTCGCCGAGGACGCTCGCGAGAGCGGCTGGAGCAGCCCGAGCTTCGCAAAGGAGCTCTACCTCGGCCGGTTCGACCTCGACCTCATCCACCCGCACCCCCGGCCGGAGCCCGACGACGAGGCGCGCGGCGAGGAGTTCATGGCGCGCCTTCGCGTGGTGTGCGCTGCGATGGACGGGGCGCGCATCGAGGCCGACGCGCAGATCCCCGATGAGGACATCGCGGCCCTGGCCGAGGTGGGTGCCTTCGGGATGAAGATCCCCACCGAGTACGGCGGCCTGGGGCTCACCATGCGCTGGTATGCCCGGGCGCTGATGCTCGTGGGTTCGGTGCATCCTTCGCTGGGCGCCCTGCTCTCGGCCCACCAGTCGATCGGCGTGCCCGAGCCGGTGAAGCTCGTCGGCACCGCGGAGCAGAAGCAACGGTTCCTGCCGCGATGTGCCGCCGGGGCGATCTCGGCGTTCCTGCTCACCGAGCCCGACGTGGGCTCGGACCCCGCCCGGATGGAGAGCACGGCCACCCTCACCGACGACGGCACGGCATACCTGCTCGACGGGGTGAAGCTGTGGACCACCAACGGCGTCGTCGCGGAGCTGCTCGTCGTCATGGCCCGGGTGCCCAAGCACGAGGGCGGTCGAGGCGGCATCACCGCGTTCGTGGTGGAGGGCACCGCGCCGGGCATCACCGTGGAGCGGCGCAACGCGTTCATGGGCTTGCGCGGCATCGAGAACGGGCTCACCCGGCTGCACCAGGTGCGCGTGCCGGTGGAGGACCGGCTCGGCAGGGAGGGTGACGGCCTGAAGATCGCCCTCACGACCCTGAACGCCGGTCGGCTCTCGATCCCGGCGATGTGCTCCGCCGCAGCAAAGTGGTCCCTGAAGATCTCGCGCGAGTGGTCTGCCGAGCGGGTGCAGTGGGGCCGTCCTGTCGGCAAGCACGAAGCGATCGGCGGGAAGATCGCGTTCATCGCGGCCACGGCCTACGGCCTGGAGTCGGTCGTCGAGCTCTCCTGCGCGCTCGCGGATGCCGGTGACACCGACATCCGGATCGAGGCGGCGCTGGCCAAGCTGTGGGCGAGCGAGATGTCCTGCCAGGTCGCCGACGAGCTCGTCCAGATCCGCGGCGGTCGAGGCTACGAGACGGCCGCATCGCTCGCTGCTCGAGGGGAGCGGGCTGTGCCTGCCGAGCAGCTCGTGCGGGACCTGCGGATCAACCGGATCTTCGAGGGGTCCAGCGAGATCATGCACCTGCTCATCGCTCGCGAGGCCGTCGACGAGCACCTCAAGGCCGCCGGGGACCTCGCGTCTCCCGACGCCGACTTCCAGGCCAAGGCGAAGGCTGCGGCAGGAGCGAGCGGCTTCTATGCGAAGTGGCTGCCCCACCTCGTCACCGGGGCCGGCTCGGTGCCGACCTCGTACTCCGAGTTCGGGCCCCTCGCGCGCCACCTGCGGTTCGTGGAGCGCTCCTCACGACGGCTCGCCCGCCAGACGTTCTACGGGATGTCGCGCTGGCAGGCAGCGATGGAGCAGCACCAACGCTTCCTCGGCCGGGTCGTCGACATCGGTGCCGAGCTCTTCGCGATGTCTGCCGCGTGCGTCCGTGCCGAGATGCTGCTCGCCGACGACGCGGGACGGGGGCGGTCGGCACAGCGGCTCGCCGACGCGTTCTGCGCGCAGGCCCGGTTGCGCGTGGACACGCTCTTCGACGAGCTGTGGACCAACACCGACGACATCGACCGCAAGCTCGCCGGTGCCGTGCTCGACGGCGACCTGACGTGGCTCGAGGAGGGGATCATCGACCCGAGCGAGGGCACCGGGCCGTGGATCGCTGACTGGGAGGCCGGCGAGAGCACCGAGGAGTCGGTCTGGCGGGCGGTGCGCTGACTCTTCCGAGCCGGGGAGCCTCCTGCGTGGGCTCAGCGGCGCTTGAGCAGCTCTTCGGCGATCTGCACCGCGTTGAGGGCGGCGCCCTTGCGGAGGTTGTCCCCGACGACGAAGAGGACGAGTCCCTTCCCCTCTGGCGCAGCCTGGTCGCGGCGCACCCGGCCGACGAACACCTCGTCCCGGCCGGTCGCCTGGAGCGGGTTGGGCACGTTGGTGACGATGACACCGGGAGCCTGCGCCAGCGCCTCGACGGCGTCCTCGGGGCTGATGTCGCGGGCAAACTCCGCGTGGATCGCCAGGCTGTGCCCGGAGAAGACCGGCACCCGCACGCAGGTGCCTGACACGAGCAGCTCCGGGGCGTGCAGGATCTTGCGCGTCTCGTTGCGCAGCTTCTGTTCCTCGTCGGTCTCGAGCGTGCCGTCATCGACGATCGCTCCAGCCAGCGGCACCACGTTGAAGGCGATGGGCACCGCGTAGAGGGCAGGGGCCGGCAGCTCCAGGGCCGACCCGTCGAGCGCCAGAGTGGTGGGATCGCCCGCCGCGTAACCGGCACGCAGCTGGGAGTCGAGCTCCACCAGCCCCGCTCCGCCGGAACCGGACACGGCCTGGTAGCTGCTGACGTGCAGGCGCACCAGCCCGGCGAGGTCGTGCAGCGGCTTGAGCACCGGCATCGCGGCCATGGTGGTGCAGTTGGGGTTGGCCACGATCCCCTTGGGCAGGTGGTCCAGGTCCTCCGGGTTCACCTCGGCGACGACCAACGGCACCTGAGGGTCCTTGCGCCAGGCACTGGAGTTGTCGATGACGACAGCGCCGGATTCGGCCACCCGAGGAGCCCACTCCTTGCTCGTCGCCCCCCCGTTGGAGAAGAGCGCGATGTCGAGGCCCGCGAAGTCGGCCGTCGAGGTGTCCTCGACGGTGACCTGCGTGTCGCCCCACGCAAGCGTGGTGCCAGCCGAGCGGGCCGATGCGAAGTAGCGCATCTCCTCGACGGGGAAGTTCCGCTCGGACAGCAAGGTGCGCATGACGTTGCCGACCTGGCCGGTGGCGCCGAAGACTCCGATTCGCATGCGATCCAGTCTACGGAGACGTCCGGATGCCGGGCACCTGGCTCACCATCCGAACCTCACGCCGCATTGAGCAGGCTCATGAGGTGCCGTTCGAGTGCTGACGTGGGTGGGTCGCCCGGCGGCGCAGCTCCCGCCCGATCGGGCGCCCTCTCGGCAGGTCGCTGTGGCGAGGACGTCACGGAGGGTGCCGGCGGGTCGTACCGCTGGCCGATGGAAGGCTTGCGCATCGAGGGGCTCGCTGGGTGCTCGGCCCCCCACCCGGTCAGCGGTGGGGCGATGGCCCGGTAGGTGTGACCTGTCGGAGTGCCCACCTCGACCTCTCTGGGATGCCAGCGGTCGCTCTCGCATACGCCCGGATCCAGGCCCGGGTGCACGACCCGCACCGACCAGCCGGGGGCCTCCTTCGCCAGGTTGCACCGGGCGCACTGCCCCGAGCCGTTCGCGAAGCCGGTCCCACCACCATCCTTGGCCGGGTGGGCGTGATCGGCATGCACCACCGGCGCCTCGCACCACGGTGTGACACACACGTCGTCACGCAGTACCAACATCCGACGAAGCAGCCCCGAGAACAACCTCCGGCGCGAGTCCATCGCGACAAGATCACGACCGTCCGGCGAGGTGTAGAGCCGCCGCACCCACAGCGCACCGGCGGCCCTCGATCCGGGCTGTGCACTGCTCCCCGATCGCACCCACGCCCTGGCCACTTGGGCAGGGACCGGTCCGTGCCCGGGCACCCGACCGGGCTCGAACACCGACCGCGCCGGGTCCCCCGTGCCGAGCAGCGCCCGATCGGTCATCACGACATGCACCTCCAGAGGCTGCACCTTGCCCACGGCCCGACCCGACAACAACCTCAACGCCGTGTCGGCCGCGACAGCCCCCACACCGCGACCCTCCGGAGCCTCCTCCGGGCACTGACCGCCCACGACTGATCGGGACCGGGCCTGCACCGCGGCGAGCGCTCCGACGACCTCCTTCAATGGCCCCAACACGCTCAGATACGCCATGCCGTCCGGGGCCGGACGCACCGACACCCTCCGCGACGCCACCGCCGCCTCCATCCGCGCCACCACCGACGCCGCATC
>JBDSNZ010000060.1:0-9137 GCA_039915055.1 Ornithinibacter sp. | reverse complement strand
TCCAGGACCTGCGCAAGGGTCTGAAGAGCCAGGACCAGTGGAACAAGCTGGCGCGGATCATGGGCAAGATCTCCGACAGCCCGCTGTTCATCGACGACAGCCCCAACATGTCCCTCATGGAGATCCGCGCGAAGTGCCGGCGGCTCAAGCAGCAGCACAACCTCAAGCTGGTGATCATCGACTATCTCCAGCTGATGAGCTCGGGCAAGAAGGTGGAGTCACGCCAGCAGGAGGTGGCTGAGTTCTCCCGGGCGCTCAAGCTCCTCGCCAAGGAGCTCGAGGTGCCGGTCATCGCGATCAGCCAGCTCAACCGTGGGCCGGAACAGCGCACCGACAAGCGCCCTCAGATGTCTGACCTGCGTGAGTCGGGCTCGATCGAGCAGGACGCCGACGTCGTCATCCTGCTGCACCGCGATCGCTCGGACCCCGAGCGCGACGGTGAGGCGGACGTCATTGTGGCCAAGCACCGAAACGGACCGACCAAGGACATCGTCCTGGCGTTCCAGGGGCACTACAGCCGGTTCAACAACATGGCTCGCGACGGCGGCTTCTGATGTCGAGATGCACTCGACACTGACATCTGAGCGGGTCATCTGCACCAGCGGCTGACGGCATGCACCCCGGGCATGTCGCAACACTTCGTCATGACCGGCCTGCGTCGTCGCTGGATGGCTTGATGGCTGGCGCACAGGAGGTGCGCCACCAGCGCCGTGTCTGGCTTCGGGAGTGCGGGTCCTCGTCGTCGAGACGGCACTATTGCGAAGCGTTCGCAATTGACGTAGCGTCGCCGAAATGCTGATGCGGCGCGTTGCTGGTCTCGTCACGATCGTCCTGGCCGCGGGGGCCGGTGCGGCGTGTGCCGGGAGTGATGCCGAAGGCGCTGGCGGCGGCGGTGGTGACGCCGGCGGTGAGCGCTTGGCGGTGGTGACGACCGTGGCGCCGATCACGTCGATTGCCGCGAACATCGGTGGGGACAAGGTGTCGATCACGGGCTTGGTGCCGGAGGGGACCAACAGCCACACGTTCGAGCCGCCCCCCTCGGCGAGCGTCGCGTTGTCCAAGGCCGACATCGTGTTCATCAACGGCCTCCAGCTGGAGGAACCGACCAAGGAACTCGCTGAGAAGACGGCCAACGCCGGTGCCGAGCTCATCGAGCTGGGCACGACAGTGCTGCCGAAGTCGCGCTACGTCTACGACTTCTCCTTCCCCAAGGAGGAAGGAAAGCCGAACCCCCACCTGTGGACCGACCCCACGTGGGCGATCAGGTACGCCGAGGTCATCCGCGACACGTTCCTCGCTCGGGATCCCGACAATGCCGGCTACTACCGGGAGAACTTCGATGCGTTCAAAGCCAAGGCCACCGCTCTCGCCGATGCCCTGCGCACGGACCAGGAGAGCATCCCCGGTCCCCGAGCCCTGCTGACCTACCACGATGCCTACGCCTACTTCGCCGACACCTTCGGCTGGACGGTGATCGGTGCCATCCAGCCCGAGAACTTCGAGGACCCCGCACCCAAGGAGGTCGCCGAGCTCATCGACCAGATCCGGGCGGAGCACGTCCCCACCATCTTCGGGTCGGAGGTCTTCCCGTCCAAGGCGTTGAAGCAGATCGCGGACGAGACCGGCGTGCGCTACGAGGACACGTTGCGCGATGACGACCTCCCGGGCGAGCCGGGGGACCCGGACCACTCGTGGCTGGGGTTGATGCGCTACGACTACGTCACGATGATCACCGGCCTGGGTGGCGAGGCGCCGACCCTGGGCGCGCTCGACGTCGGCGATGTGGCCCCCGACGGGGCGGACTACCCGCAGTGACCACCGCACTGGTTCCATCCGAGCCCTTGGTCCACCTGCAGGACGTCGGCTTCGGGTACGACCGCAAACCCGTCCTGGACAGCGTGACCCTCAGCGTCGCGGCCGGCGCGTTCACCGGAGTCGTGGGTCCCTCCGGGTCGGGCAAGACGACACTCCTCAAGCTGCTCCTGGGCAAGGTCCGCCCCCAGCGCGGCGAGGTGAGGATCCGGCGCGGCCTGACCATGGCATACGTGCCCCAGCTCGAGACGGTGAACTGGAACTTCCCCATCACGGTGGCGGAGTGCGTGCTGATGAGCCGGCCCCAGGGCGTGCGGTGGCCGTGGGCATCGGCATCGGAACGACGGGAGGTGAACGGCACCCTGGACCGTCTCGGGATCGCCGACCTGGCCGGTCGCCACATCCGCGAGCTCTCCGGCGGTCAGCAGCAGCGCATGTTCCTCGCCAGGGCCCTGCTCAGGCGCCCCGAGCTGATCCTGCTCGACGAACCCACCTCGGGAGTTGACGTCAAGACCCGCCACGAGGTCCTGCACCTGCTGGCGGATCTCAACGACGACGGACTGTCGATCGTGCTGACCACCCACGACCTCAACGGCATCGCGGCCCATCTTCCTCACCTGGTCGCCCTGCGCACCCGGGTGATCGCGCAGGGCGCACCGGGGCAGGTGATCCAGCCTGCCGTCCTGGAGGCCACCTTCGGGGCGGACATGGAGATCCTCTCCCACGCTGGGATGCCGATCGTCATCGAGGGCTACCGCGGCACCAGACCGGCGTGAGCGCCGTGTGGGACGCCCTTCTCGAACCGTTCGCCTACGAGTTCTTCGTCAAGGGGGTCGTGGCCGCCACGATGGCGGGGCTGTTGTGCGGTCTGCTCGGGGTCTACATCACGCTGCGTGGGATGAGCTACATCGGTCACGGACTCTCCCACGCGGTGTTCGGCGGATTCGCCGCCAGCAGCGTCATCGGCCTCAACTACTACCTTGGCGCCGGTATCTGGGGACTGGCCTCGGCGCTGGCGATCAACCGCGTCTCGCGATCGCGCCGGATCGGCTCGGATGCGGCCATCGGGGTCATCACCACCGCGTCGTTCGCCTTGGGTGTCGCCCTGTTGACCCTGTACGGCAGCAAGGGCCCCAGTTTCGACGCGGCACTGTTCGGCAGCATCATCGGGGTCGCTGACACCGACCTGTGGGTGATGGCCGGGGTCACGGTGTTGACGGTCACCGTGGTCTTGGGGCGCTA
The DNA here is from genome assembly GCA_039915055.1 of Ornithinibacter sp. Taxonomy (GTDB): domain Bacteria; phylum Actinomycetota; class Actinomycetes; order Actinomycetales; family Dermatophilaceae; genus Fodinibacter. The sequence goes on along the minus strand of JBDSNZ010000060.1, from coordinate 6,083 downwards.
CCGGGCCTTGCTGTTCTCGACGTTCGATCCCGAGGTCGCCGACGCCTCCGGTGTTCGCGTGGCTCGCACCGATGCGTTGCTGATGCTCGTGCTGTCCCTGGCCATCCTCGCCACGCTGACCATCATCGGTGTGACCCTCGTTGCCGCCACCTTGGTGATCCCTGCGGTCGTGGCCCGCATGCTCACCGACTCCTTCGGGCGCATGCTGTGGATCTCCAGCCTCTTGGGCGCCTCCGGCGGCTTTCTCGGCATGAACTTGAGCTACCACCTCAACGTGCCCAGCGGCACGACGATCGTCCTGGTCGACGCCGCCGTCTTCTGCCTGGTGCTCATGGTCACCGGAGGGCGCGGCCGGGGGCGTGCGAAGGGACTGGACGAACTCATCGACACCTCCATTTCCGTGGCGCCATCCACACTCCCCGAGCGCCGTGGCTCTTGACTTCAGTCGGGGCCCTGGCAACCCTGGCGATGCCCCCACTGAGGCGCCACCCGCCAGAAGCACGACAAATGAAGCGGATGGATTCCAATCCACGCTGAGTGGGCACTACAACACCTATCTCGCCCAGGCGGGCGGCGGACCCCGGCGCACGTCTGGGTGCTCGAGGTCATGACACACGATGAGCGCCACCTCACCGTCCGGCAGATCTACGACCGCACCAGTGAGCGTCTCTCGCTCTCGCGTTCCATCGTCCAGCGGATCATTGGTCGCTTGGCCGCCGCCGAGCGTCCAAGACCTGCAAGAACGCTCCCTGCCGCGATCACACGCGCAGCTGCACAGTCGTCCGCGGCGGAGCCCTGATCAGGAACGCTGGCGTCAACAAGGGATCTCCCTGAGCAATCTGCGGCGGCCAGACGTGAATGCACGCCTCGTCAGATATTCCTCTGCCGCCGCTCGGCGGAACAGACAAAGCTTCCTGCTCACTGCTGAGATACCCGACGGTGCGTCCGAGTGCATCCACTGGGACGGTGAGGACGTTGTCCAAGGACACGGCGCAGTCGTGATCCAACCCGTTGCCCGGCCCCACCAGGACCTCGCTGGACAAGCCCCTGATGGTGCTGGTGATCGGGGCGATGGTCACCTTGGTCATCGCACCGCGAGCGGCGTGTCGCGTCAGGACGAGCGCTGGTCGCGTCTGGCCCAAGCGGACCAGACAGATCTCTCGCACCCGATCAGTCCTTGACGACCGCGTGCGTGCCGGTCCACTGGACCAGGTCGTCGAGTTCGTCTACCGGGCCTTGGGTACGAAGGATCTGGGCGTCCTGCTCAGCAACCAGTCGACGCATCTCGCGCTCCACTGCCGACGCAACCAGCGCGGGCCTGCTCGGCGCCATGCCGGTCGCAACCCTGCGGTCCAGGAAGGCAACCATGCCCTTCCCACGGCGACCCGTGGCGCGAGCTCGTTGAACCTCGGCTGAACACACTGTGGTGCGTATCCGCGCAGCTGCCGCCATGCGTCCGTGTCAGCGAACCGTTACGACCAGCTTCCCGCGGGCGTGACGAGTCTCGGTCTTCTCCAGCGCGGACAGCGCCTGGTCAAAGGGGTAGACGTGTTCCACCACCACACGGATACGACCGGACGCGGTGTCCGCCACGAGATCGGCCATGTCCTTGCTCGGGTCGACGCGATGTGGGAACTGCTCCACCCGGATGCCGCGCTGGGGCGGGACGGGGTCGCCGGAGACCGTCACGAGATGACCGCCGTCACGCACGACATCCAGGCTGGATGCTGGGGTACCGGGCTGGATCGCCAAGGCCGCGTCCACCCCACCTGAAGCCCAGCTGCGCACCTCGTCAGGCCAGCCCGGATCCTGGTAGTCCACGACGAGCTCGGCTCCGAGCGACAGCAGGTACTCGTGATTGGCTGGAGAGGCGGAGCCCACCACGCGGATGCCGCGTTGGGTAGCCATCTGCACCACCAAGGTGCCGATGGCGCCCGAAGCGCCGGCGACGTACAGGGTCTGGCCTGCCTTCATCCCAAGGGTGTGCATGGACTCGACGGCGGCGTTACCGGCGATTGGTATTCCGGCGGCGGTGACGAAGTCGAGAGCGTCAGGTATTGGCGTGACTCCGCGCTGGTTGACCGCCACGAACTGGGCCCAGGTGCCGCCCTTGGGGTTGCCCAGGCCGCTCACCATCACTCGATCGCCAGTCGCCAGGTTCGTGACCTCGGCGCCCACCGCGGCCACAACGCCAGCGGCCTCGAGCCCGACAACGTAGGGGAAGGCCACATCCGCGGGGATGAAATAGCGATCGTGGACTCCGACGCCGAAGGCGTGGACTGCGACGACGACCTCCTCGGCATCAGGGCTCGGTGCGGCGACTTCGACGAGCTCGACCTGCTGATCTACCGGGTTCAACCGGACGTAGGCCTGCATACCCCACCGTAACCAACCACCTACCCAGGGCAGGTACGCGACCGGATCAGCAACCCCGACACCGCGGCAGCGTGAGGGGCTACGCCGACAGCGTTCCTCCGTGCCGCAGCACGCCCGTCAACGAATGCGTCTACCGCGACTGCCACTCCTCGCACGCATCTGACCTGGTGACCGTGGAACCCGAATAGCATCCATGCGTGAAGGCATCGCACTTTGACTTCGTTGACGTCGTCGTGACCGAGCGCGATCTCGTGGTCTCGAGTGCGGATGACCACGTGTGCCGGTTGGAGCCGAGAGACTCTGACCTGCCCTGGTACTGCGACCTCGATGACGGCACGCCGACCGGTGAGAGTGACCCGGCATCCTTCGTCCGGTGGGTGTGTCCGGCGTTGCGTGTCGGACGATCTGCGAGCGGGACGGCGGTCCCGCTGCTCGACGTGCGCCGGGCCGGGCCCCGGTCCGACCTCGGCGCGCTGATGAGGACGTTGGGGCGCCTGATCGGTTCGGCGCCGCGAAGTGCGTCCGGAGGTGATGTCGACGGACGATTCCTCTACACCGATCCCGCTGGCGTCCTCGACCTCGCCCTGCGCCGGCGCCTGGAGAGCTGGCCGACCGCCATGCACGGAGACGGTGTGGTGCGAGCTGCGGAGCTGAGCGCGGTCAAGCTCACGGGTGAGGGGCTGGTGGTTGAGTCGGTGTCGTGGTGGGGCAGTGCGCCGGCTCTTGACCACCAGATCGGTCTGGCTGTCGACATCGCCCTTCGACTGGCCGCGCAGCGCTAAAAGGGTCGACCGTGGGGTTCGGGCCGACGGGGGTGGCGCACCGAGCGATGGCAGCGCATGTCAGCCGCCGGGCTCCCGCAACGCCGGCTCGGCCTCGGCCGCTCCTCGAAGGCGCGCAGCGCAGCCGAGTTCGCCTCGGCTCGTGACCTCCACGCGCGTGGTCCGACCGCGAAGTTGTTACTACAAAATGTAGTATAGGACCTGCGGAGCACCTCCGACACAGGCGCCGAGCGCGGGTGCCGGTCGGTGGGGCGGAGGGTGTGCCGGGCCCCCCTGGGCACCGTTCGCGGCTCCGTCGGCGACGATGGGGTCCTCCACGCCCACGACCCGACGGAGCGCCATCGGATGAGCACCGCAGACACGCCAGCGCCCCCTGAGCACGTCGACGTCCTCGTCGTCGGCGCCGGGATCTCGGGCATCGGGGTGGCCCGCTACCTCGGGGTGGAGCACCCGCACCGCACGTATGCAGTGCTGGAGTCCCGCGGCGACCTCGGTGGCACGTGGAGCCTGTTCCGCTACCCGGGCGTGCGCTCCGACTCCGACCTCTTCACCTTCGGTTACGCGTTCCGTCCCTGGCGTGACGACACCTCCATCGCCGACGGCGACGCCATCTTGCGCTACCTGCGGGACACCGCCGCCGAGAACAGGATCACCGAGCACATCAGGTTCCACCACCGGGTCCTGCGCGCCGACTGGAGCAGTGAGGACGCGGCGTGGTCGGTGCTCGTCGAGCGCACTGACACGGGAAACCGGCACACCGTCACCACCTCCTGGCTCCTCGGAGCGACCGGCTACTACCGCTATGACGAGCCCCACACGCCGAGCTTCCCCGGGCGAGATCGCTTCACCGGCACGATCCTGCACCCCCAGCAGTGGCCGCAGGACCTGGACGTCACCGGATGCCGGGTGGTCGTCATCGGCAGCGGCGCCACCGCCGTGACACTCGTGCCGGCCCTCGCCCGCACCGCGGAGCACGTGACGATGCTGCAGCGCACGCCCACCTACGTCATGTCGCTCCCCCGACGCGACGCGCTCGCACAGGCACTCACTCGTGCCCTCGGTCCGGACCGCTCGTTCCGCATCGTCCGCCGCAAGAACATCCTCACGCAGCGCGCCACTTGGGAGCTGGCCCGAAAGTATCCGGGCACCACTCGAAAGCTTCTGCGCCGCATGGTAGCCCGAGCCCTCCCCGCCGACTTCGACGTCGACACCCACTTCAACCCGCCCTACGCCCCCTGGGACCAGCGGCTCTGCGTCATTCCCGACGGCGACCTGTTCGAGTCGATCAGCGAGGGCCGCGCGTCAGTGGTGACCGACCGCATCGACACGTTCACCGAGCACGGCATCCGCACGTCGTCCGGCCAGCATCTCGAGGCAGACGTCATCGTGAGCGCCACCGGCTTCACGCTCCTGCCCTTCGGAGGGATCGAGCTGAGCGTCGACGGGGAGGTGGTGGAGCCCACGGACCGGCTCGCGTTCAAGGGGATGATGCTCAGCGGCATCCCCAACTTCGCGTTCTTCATCGGCTACACCAACGCGTCGTGGACCCTGAAGGTCGGCCTGCTCGCCGAGCACCTGTGCCGGCTGATCGCCCACATGGACGAGCACGGGTATGCCGTGTGCACGCCGGTGCTGCCGCCAGGCGGCGTGGTGACCCGGCCCCTGCTCGACTTCGGCGCCGGATACGTGCAGCGCAGCCTGGACTCCCTTCCTCGACAAGGGGATCGGGGGCCGTGGACGATGTCGATGAGCTATCTCGCGGATGAGCGAGCGCTGCGGCGCCAGCCGATCCCCGACCCCGCCCTGCACTTCACCCGACACCCGCCCGCCCGGGTGCCGACGGTCGCCCCGCACCGTGGGGCGAGCCCGGCCCGAGTCAGCCCAGCGTGGAACGGATCGCGTCGGCCAGCTCCTGGGCCCTGACCGGCTCACCGCGTGCCGACCGCGCACCCACCGCCAAGCCCAGGATGTAGGAGCCCACCGGGGCCATGGGGCGCGCGAAGTCGTGCGCGATGTCCTTGGTCAGCGCATGGATGCCCACCACGTCGACCGAGTCCGCGTCGACGCCGAGTCGTTCGCACGCCACGGCGATCCAGTCGTGCCACTCCTGCTCGGCGGTGCTGAGATCGGTCATCATCCGCTCCTCCTGGTGTGTCGTCCGGATCGCCGTGTCGGTCATCGTCGTCACTTCTTCTTCTGCAGCTCGGACTTGTCCCAGCCGCGTTGGGGAGCACGGCTTCCGGTGCCCTGACCGGGCCGCTGGTCCTTGGAGCGGTAGACGACGTAGGGGCGGGTGAGGTAGCCGATCGGTGCGGAGAAGACGTGCACGAGGCGCGTGAAGGGCCACATCGCGAAGAGCAGGAACGCGAAGAAGGCGTGCAGCTGGAAACCCAACGGGGCCGCCACCATCAGCTCGGGGTCCGGGGAGAGCATGAAGATGCTCCGGAACCACGGTGAGACGCCCTCGCGGTAGTTGTACTCCCCGCCGAACTCGAGCACGCTCCCGGCGATGGTGTTCCACATGCCCAGCACGATGACCAGGCCCAGCACCGCATACATCGCCTTGTCGTTGCGGGTGGTCGCGCTGAAGACCGGCCCCACGGTGCGCCGGCGGTAGATGAGGATGACCAGGCCGGCGAGGGCCGCCAGCCCCGCCGGGATGCCTCCCGCGAGCGCGATCACGTGGTAGGCGTGCTCGCTCAGCCCGAGGGCGTTGGTCCACACCCGGGGGATGATCAGGCCGATGACGTGCCCGAAGAACACGCCGATCATCCCGAAGTGGAACAGCGGGCTGCCGATGCGCAGCAGCCTGTCCTCGTAGAGCTGGGAGGAGCGGGTGGTCCACCCGAACTTGTCGTACTGGTAGCGCCAGATGTGGCCGACGACGAAGACGGCCAGGCAGACGTAGGGGAAGATCACCCAGAG
>JBDSNZ010000001.1:0-10528 GCA_039915055.1 Ornithinibacter sp. | reverse complement strand
CCCCCGACCTTGACCTGCGCCTTGACGACGGTGACCCCGCCGCTGGCCGTGCCGATCCGCTCGGCGGCCGCTCGGGCCTCCTCGGGGGTCGTGGCGACTGCTCCTGCGAGCACGGGCACACCGTGCTTCTCGAACACGTCACGGGCCTGGTACTCGAAGAGATCCACGAGGCGATCCATCCTCACTGTCGGGGGTGAGCGGGACGTCTGTCCGTTGCGGAGCCTAACGCCGTCGGGCCACCCAGACCCAGCCGAGGTCGTCGAGGAGGGTGATCGCCCGCCCGAACGGTCGGGGTGTGCGCCGACCGGCAGGGCAGGGACGAGATGCCGGCCCATCCTCACCTGCCACGGCTCACGCCGTCAGCAAGGTGGCACCGGGGCGACTCGACCGCATGGTGGTCACCCTCCGCGAAGCCCCTCGGCAGCGGCTGGGCGGGCCGTACAGTGAGCCCGCCATGGCGTCATCCCCGCGGCCGCGTGCCGAGCACCCCGCCGAGGCACCTGCACCGGAGCAGGCCTCGGTGCTCGCGCGCGCCCTCGACGCCGCGAGCAGCACCACCGCGTTCATCCTCGATCCGGCCGTGGTCGCAGGCGCCGTGGTGGAGACCGCGTGGCTCGCTGCCCACGTCGCGACCTGGCCCCTCGGGCTGGTCGGCGGCCACGGCCGCAGGCGCGGTGAGGTCAACCGGGTCGAGCACCTGCCCCCGGTGCAGCGCGGCCTGCTCGTCTCCGACGTGGAGGCCGCGGGCACGCCGATCCTGCTCGTGCACGGCATCGTGAGCAACCGCTCGATCTTCACCCTGCTGCGGCGTGGGTTGACCCGCCGTGGGTTCTCCAACGTCTTCGCGATGAACTACGCGACGGTGCTCACCGACGTGCGGTCCGCCGCTGCAGGGCTGGCGGAGGAGGTCGAGACGATCGTGGAAGAGACCGGGTTCGAGCGAATCCACATCATCGGGCACAGTCTCGGCGGGCTCATCGCCCGCTACTACGTCACCCGACTCGGCGGCGACGCGCGCGTGCACACCCTGGTGACCCTCGGGAGCCCGCACACCGGCACGTTCACGGCATACGCCGTCCCGACCCGGCTCATGCAGCAGATGCGTCCCGGCAGTCCGTTGATGCGGGAGCTGGCTCGACCCGTGCGAGGCTGCCGCACCCGGTTCATCTCGTACTGGTCCGACAGCGACATCGCCATCGTGCCGCAGCGCTCCGCCGCCCTCCGGCACCGCGACCTCGCGGCGCGCAACATCGCCCTGCACGGCGCCGGCCACCTCACCCTCCCCATGCTCGGCGAGGTCGTGCACGGCATCTCGAGCGCGCTCGCCCAGCTCGACACCCAGGGCAGCACGCTCCGAACCGGCGTCACGCCCCTCACCCGCGAGAGCTGAACCGCTCCTCACCCCACGCAAGCACTGTGACCGGGATCACTGTCACGACAGCCCCGCAGGTCAGCCGCCTGTGAATCGTTCCCTGAGAGTCGTCGTCCACAGATTCTCAGGTTGGGGGTTTGTGTCACGGAATGGTCACGCTACGGTGTACGAGCCCCACCACCCCCCTGATGAGGTCCCCCTGTCGTGAGTCCCCGGTCCTACCAAGGACGCCACCACGCCGCGCGCCATGCCGCCGGCGGTCCTGGCTTCCGCTTCCCCAAGGCGTTCAGCCACAGCTTCGTGCTGCCCACCGCCGCTGCCGCCGCCCTCGTGGTGACGGCGACCGGTGCATCGGTCGCGGAGTCGGCACCCCTGGCATCCGCCCCGCTGACCCTGAGCGTGTCCGGCCAGCAGTCAGCCATGGCTCGCACCCAGCAGGCCGTCGACGAGGAGATGGTGACCAGCCTCGCACTGCGCCGCCAGGGCGCCACCCTGCAGAGCGCCGCCCTCCAGGGCCGGGCCGAGGCGCAGGTCAAGGCCGCGCGCGACGCCCAGCGGGCCGTGCTCGCCGCTCAAGCCAAGGCCGCAGCCGCCAAGAAGGCCGCGCAAGCCAAGGCCGCAGCAGCGAAGAAGGCGGCCGAGGCAAAGGCCGCCGCGGCGAAGAAGGCCGCCGCGAAGGCCGAGCGCGAAGGAAAGTCGTGGGTTCGGCCGATCAAGACCTGGGACATCACCTCGCGCTTCGGGTTCCGCTGGGGCCGGCTCCACCAAGGCATCGACCTCGGGGCACCGACCGGCACCCCGACCTACGCGATGTCCAAGGGCACGGTCATCGGCTCGTTCTACAGCGGCGGTTTCGGCAACAAGGTGGAGATCCAGTACTGGGACGGCAGCATCTCCTGGTACGCCCACCTGAGCCAGCGCCTGGTGACCGAGGGTGAGAGCGTGATGCCGGGCCAGGTCGTGGGCCTCGTGGGCAACACGGGCCACTCCTTCGGCTCACACCTGCACTTCGAGATGCAGAAGTCCACCGCAGCCAACGACCCGCTTCCTCCCGAGCCGTGGCTGCGCTCCAAGGGTCTCCTCTGAGACCGAGCTGTCGGGCTCGCGTGCTCTGCAGGCCCCTGAAGGCCCTCGGGCTCAGAGCTTCTCGAGTGGGGCAAAGCGCAGCACGAAGCGCTTGACCCCCAACTCTCCCCCGAAGTCGACCTCCGCCTGGGTCTTCTCGCCCTCACCCAGGGTGCGCACCACGCTGCCGAGCCCGTAGGTGTCATGGGTGACCCGGTCCCCCGCGGCGAGCATGATGATGGGCCGGTTACCCGGTGAGCGGACCCCCGGCCGCGCCGCGAGGGTCGCCACGGCGGGCCGCTGGTCCCGCCGACCGATCGCCGCGGCGCCCGAGAGCTCGCGCTCCCACGTCACGAGCTCGGCAGGGATCTCGTCGAGGAAACGGGAGGGTGGGCTGTACTGCGGCGCACCCCACGCCGAGCGGATCGCGGCCCTGGAGAGGTGCAGCCTCTCCCGGGCCCGGGTGATCCCGACATAGGCGAGCCGACGCTCCTCCTCGAGCTCCTTGGGGTCGGCCAGGCTCCGCATGTGCGGGAACGTGCCGTCCTCCATGCCGGTGAGGAACACCACGGGGAACTCCAGACCCTTCGCGGTGTGCAGCGTCATCAGGGTGACGACCCCCGCGGCCTCGGCCTCGGCGGTGTCGGGGATCTCGTCGGCGTCGGCGACGAGGGACACCCGCTCGAGGAAGTCCTCGAGGTTGACGACCTCACCGGTCTCGCGGCGTGCCTCGTCGAACTCGCCTGCCACCGCGACCAGCTCGGCGAGGTTCTCCACCCGTGTCTCGTCCTGGGGGTCATGACTGGCCCTGAGCTCGGTGAGGTAGCCCGACTGGTCGAGGATCGCCTCGAGGAGGTCGGAGACGCCCGCGTCGTCGTCGTCACGGACACGCCCCAGGCTCTCGAGGAGCGCGGTGAAGCCCTTGATCGCGGCCACCGACCGGGTCGCGATGCCGGGTGCGTCCTCGGGGCGGCCGAGCGCCGCGATGAACGGGATCCGCTCGCGCTCGGCGAGCGCTGAGACACACGCCTGCGCCCGGTCGCCGATGCCGCGCTTGGGCACGTTGACGATGCGCCGGATGTTGACGGTGTCGGTGGGGTTGGAGAGCACCCGCAGGTAGGCCAGGGCGTCCTTGACCTCGCGTCGCTCGTAGAAGCGCGTGCCACCGACCACCTTGTAGGGCAGGCCGACCCGCACGAAGACCTCCTCGAGGGCGCGGGACTGGGCGTTGGTGCGGTAGAACACGGCGACGTCACCGGGTCGCACCCCGTGGTCGTCACCGAGCCGGTCGATGGTGCGCGCCACGAAGGACGCCTCGTCGTGCTCGTTGTCGCCGACGTAGCCGATGATCGATGCGCCGTCGCCGCTCTCGCTCCACAGGTTCTTCTTGCGCCGGGACTCGTTGCGGGAGATGACCGCGTTCGCGGCTCGCAGGATGGTCTGGGTGGACCGGTAGTTCTGCTCCAGGAGGATGGTGCGCGCTCGGGGGTAGTCCGCCTCGAACTCCTCGATGTTGCGGATCGTCGCGCCCCGGAAGGCGTAGATCGACTGGTCGGCGTCACCCACCACGACGAGCTCGCTCGGCTCCACCCCGTGCGCGCTGCGGGTCTCCTCGGCGCCGACGAGCTCCTTGACGAGCTGGTACTGCGCGTGGTTGGTGTCCTGGTACTCATCGACCATGACGTGCCGGAACCGGCGACGGTAGTGCTCGGCGACGTCGGGGAACGCCTGGAAGATGTGGACCGTGGTCATGATGAGGTCGTCGAAGTCCAGTGCGTTGGCCTGACGCAGGCGACGCTGGTATGCCGTGTAGGCCTCCGCCAGCACCTGCTCCTGGTGCGGGCTCGCCTCACCGACCCGAGAGGCATACGTCTCCTCGTCGATGAGCTCGTTCTTGAGGTTGGACACCTGGTGGCTGAAGGACCGCGGGTTGTAGCGCTTGGGGTCCAGGTCCATGTCGCGCAGCACCATCGACATCAGGCGCTGGGAGTCGGCGGCGTCGTAGATCGAGAAGGTCGAGCGCATGCCCACCCGGTCGGCCTCGCGCCGCAGGATGCGCACGCACGCGCTGTGGAAGGTGAGCACCCACATCGCCCTGGCCCGGGGGCCGACCAGCCCCTCCACGCGCTCACGCATCTCGGCCGCGGCCTTGTTGGTGAAGGTGATGGCCAGGATCTGCCCCGGCTGGGCACCACGGTCGGCCAGCAGGTAGGCGATGCGGTGGGCGAGCACCCTGGTCTTCCCCGACCCGGCGCCGGCCACGATGAGCAGCGGTGGGCCCTCGTGCAGCACCGCTTCGCGCTGCTGGGGGTTGAGCCCGGCGAGGAGCTCCTGCACGTCGGGCACGCCACGACGGGAGGGCCCACCCTCCGGACCGGTGCCGGCGGCAGCAGCCTCGGCCCACGTGGGCACGCCTGCCTCGTTGACGAGCGCCGCACGCGGGCTTGCGCCCGAGGTCGCGTCGGGCGTGCCGCCAGGCCGCGCGTCGCCGAAGTCGAGGCCGTCGAAGAGGGTGCTCATGTCGTGGCCAACCCTACGTCGCGCCACCGACCCCGACGGGACCCGGACACGGCAACGGGCGGCCCCGGAGCCTCACGCTCCGAGGCCGCCCGCCGACGGCGTCAGGTCAGCTGCACCAGGGGTAGGTGAAGTAGCTGTTCGCGCCTGCGCGGTGGTCGGCCAGGAGAGCGCTGTAGGAGATCACCGTGTTCAGGGCCGGAACGGCGTTGCCCTCGCGGACGCCCACGCCCACCGACACCGCGGTGCCCACGGTGATGCCGTCCTTGGCGACGGACTGGAGCAGCCCCGCCGACTTCAGCGTCGAGATGCCCGCCTTCATGCAGCTGGTGTCGGGTGCGGCCTGGGCCGGGGACGCGGCGATGGCGGCGACGCCTGCTGCTGCGGCGAGGGTGGCTGCGATGCGGGTGCGGGTCTTCGTCATGTGGTGCTGACCTCCTGGTGTGGTGCCGGTGCTGGGGATCCGGCGCTGGAACAAGAGTATGTTGAAAGTTTGTCTAAGTCGAAGCTTTGTCGAAGCTGGTCCTCATCTGGTCCGCGTGGATGCTGGGGCACGGCGAGCTGTCGGTGCTCGACACGATCGGGCTCACCTTCGGCGTCGGCATCGTCGGCGGCGTCGCGATCAACATCGCCCACGAGCTGGGCCACAAGACCGTGCGCCACGAGCGATGGCTGGCGCGCATCGCCCTGGCCCAACCGGCATACGGGCACTTCTTCATCGAGCACAACGGCGGCCACCACGAGCGGGTCGCGACCCACGAGGACCCTGCCAGCGCCCGGCTCGGGGAGTCGGTGTGGCGCTTCCTGCCACGCACCGTCGTGGGCGGGCTGCAGCGCCTGGGGGCTGGAGGCGCGCCGCTGCGCCGCCGTGGCCTGCAGGTGTGGGGCCCCGCCAACGACATCCTCACCGCCTGGGCGATGGCACTCGGGCTCTGGGCCGTGCTGCTGGCGGTCGGCGGGTGGGGCGTGCTGCCGTGGCTCCTCGTGCAGGCGGTCGTCGGCATCTGGCTGCTGGAGTCGGTGAACTACCTCGAGCACTACGGGCTGCTGCGCCGGCGGCTGCCGTCCGGGCGCTACGAGCACGTCGACGCAAGGCACAGCTGGAACTCCAACACCATCGGCACCAACGTCCTGCTCTACCACCTGCAGCGGCACAGCGACCACCATGCCAACCCCACACGGCGCTACCAGAGCCTGCGTGACGACCCGCAGGCGCCGGTGCTCCCGACCGGGTATGCCGGGATGATCGTCCTCAGCTGGGTGCCGTGGGTCTGGCGGCGGGTGATGGACCCGAGGGTGCTCGCCCACGTGGACGGCGACCTGTCGCGGGTCAACCGTGTCGGCGCAGGAGGGGCTGACGTCGAGCAGGTCGAGCCTGTAGCCGCGGATGCCGTCCAGCCGCCATCTGCGCGGCTGGCCTGCCCCTCGTGCGGCTGGGTCTACGACGAGGCGCGAGGAGCCCCTGACGAGGGGTGGCCCGCTGGCACCTCGATCAGCACGATCGACCCGGACTGGCCCTGCCCGGACTGTGGGGTGCGCGAGCGCCGGGACTTCGTCCCCGTCGTGGCGGGAGGATGAGCCCGAGCGCGGTGCTGACGTCGACGTTGCCGCGCTCGAGGCCGCCGTGGCCGCTCGCTGCAGCGAGGACCTTGGTCTGCGGTGAGCTCATTCCCGTGTATCACGGGGACGATCAGACCCTCCTCACCACCGGACCGAAGATCTCGGTCCGGGCCCCTTGGGCCCGAGAGAAAGGGGCACTGCCATGGGACGCAGTCCGTTGCAGTTCGAGGTCAGCAAGGCACTCCTGGACGCGAACGTCGTGAACTTCTCGGCTGCCGCAGAAGTGCTCGGGAAGTATGCCGGTCAGGCAGCCGAGGCCGGCGACACCATCGGCATCATCGTCAACTGGAGGCTCTACGACATCTGCATCCCGGTGGACCACCTGTCCCAGGAGGTCATCCGCGGAGGCGTGCGGAACATCCCGGGAGAGGTCGCGCAGGGTGGCTTCGGCGGCTGAGTCCGGGGTGCTCGAGGGGGGCACCCCAGTTTCGTCGACCGGTGACGAGGAGGTGCGAGGATCCCTCCTGCGCGCTGTCGAGACGACGTCCCGAGCGCTTGGGATGGCCCGGCGCACCTCCTCACCCCTGCTTCCCAAGGTGACCGCCGAGGCGGCGCTCCTGGTGCACGTCGTCGAGTGCGCCGGGGCGCGCGCCACCGGAGCCGTGGTGGAGGAGGCGACCACGGCCCTGCGGATGCGGGTCAGGCGCGAGGTCGGCGACCCCGTTCTGGCGGCGCGGATCGCACTGAACCCGGTGCACGCCGCCGACCTCGCCAGCGCCTACGTGCTGCTCACCCGAGGCACCTCGGGGGCGCGCGCGCATGCCCCGACGACACAGCGGGCCGACGTGGACCGCGCGTTGCGCGACGCGTGGGCGGTCACCGCCGACCGTGAGAGCCTGCCGCACCGGGTGCTCGAACGGTGTTGGCTCGCTCACCTGCTCGGGCTCCCCTCGCGCTTGCGGACCGAGCGTGCGGCGCTGCACCTCTCCGCCCTGGGCTTCCCGGCAGACGTCTTGGCCGGTTCCCGGCTGGATGCCTACGCCTTCACGCACTCCGTCATGTACGCGACGCACCTGGGCACGCGACGCTGCCCTGCCGTGCGCCGCACCCACGAGGTGTGCTCGGACGCGGAGTCCCTGCTGGCAGGCGCGGTCGCCGCGGGAGACCTGGACCTGGCCGGCGAGCTCCTGCTCGTCTGGCCGCTGATCGGCGCACCGCTGCCCACGTCCGCGAGGTGTGCGTTCACCTTGCTGGCGGCGCAGGAGCTCCGGCACGGGACCCTGCCCTCCCTCACGCACGACGGGAGCGACCCCGATCGCGCTGCCGCCACGAGCTATCACGCAGCCGTGGTGTGGGGAATCCTCACTGCCAGCCTGTTGCGAGTGGGCGACCCGGTCCGGACCTGGTCCCCCAGCCGTGCGGACCTGCGCCTGCACCGCCAGCTCACCGCGCTCCTCGGCGACCGGGGGGCGGTGCTGGACGCACGGCTCGCGTTGGGCGCGGCGCTCCGAACCGCGGTGGCCCACGCGGACGCGGCATCACTGCAGGCCCTGCTCCACCTCGCCCAGGCCCACGGTGTCGGTGACCTGAGCGCGGTCCGGCAGTCACTGGACCTGGTGGTGCGCCTCGGTGAGCTGGGCCGCGCACAGCAGCGAGCAGGGCGCGTGCCCGCCTGACGCGAGCCGCACGGCATACGGTGGCTGCATGGCTTCGCGCAAGGGTGAGTTCGGGGAGCCCGTCGTCCTCGACGTCGATGGGTTCGACGTGCGCATCTCGAGCCCGGAGCGGGTCTACTTCTCCGAGCGCGGTGAGACCAAGCTCGACCTGGCTCGCTACTACCTGTCGGTGGGGGACGGCATCGTCACTGCACTGCGCGAGCGGCCGTGCATGCTGCACCGCTTTCCTGACGGGGTGGACGGTGCCAAGGTGCACCAGAAGCGGTTGCCCCGAGGTGCTCCCCCGTGGGTCGAGACGGTGCGGCTGCACTTCCCGCGCTACGGGTTGCACGCCGACGAGCTGTGCGTGACGCGACTGGCCGACGTGATCTGGGCCGTGCAGATGAGCACGGTGGAGTTCCACCCCTGGAACAGCCGCCGCGCCGACACCGAGAAGCCCGACGAGTGGCGCATCGACCTCGACCCCATGCCTGAGGCACCCTTCGACCGGGTGCGGCGTGCGGCGCACGTGTCGCACGAGGTGCTCGACGAGCTCGGCGCGGTGGGGTGGCCCAAGACGAGCGGCGGAAGCGGCCTGCACGTCTATGTGCGGATCGCTCCCGACCATGGGTTCTCGGAGGTGCGAAGAGCGGCACTGGCGTTCGCCCGAGAGGTCGAGCGGCGCCTGCCCGACGACGTGACGACGACGTGGTGGCGCAAGGACCGCGACCCCCGCGCAGTCTTCGTGGACTACAACCAGAACGCGCGCGACCACACCATCGCGGCGGCATACTCCGTGCGCGGCAACGCGATCGGTACCGTCTCGACCCCGATCCGGTGGGAGGAGGTCGACGACGTCGAGCCGCGAGAGCTCACCATCGCCACGGTGCCGGAGCGGTTTGCCGCGCTCGGCGACCTGCACAGCGGGATCGACGACGCCGTGTTCGACATCGCCCCACTGCTCGAGTGGGCTGATCGTGACGAGGCCGAAGGAGTCGAGGCGCCGCCGGAGCCCGACGAGACCTGATGGACCTCACGATCGCGCCCGGTCCCGGGGTCTCCGCGGGCCTGACGATCCCCTCGAGCGACCTGGTGGAGCGCTTCTCCAGGTCCTCCGGCCCCGGGGGGCAAGGTGTCAACACCGCGGACAGCCGGGTGGAGCTCGAGCTCGACGTCGCCGGCTCCCCGTGGCTGAGCGACGGGCAGCGCCGGCGGGCTCTGGCCGCGCTCGAGTCACGACTCGTGGACGGGCGGCTCGTCATCGCCGCGTCCGAGCACCGGCAGCAACGGCGCAACCGGGTGGCGGCCCGGGACCGGATGGCCGAGCTGCTCCGTGACGCGCTGGCCCCACCGCCGCCATCGCGACGACCCACAAGACCGACGCGGGGATCCAAGGAGCGGCGCCTCACGGCCAAGAAGCGCCGGGGCGAGACGAAGGTGACCCGCTCACGCCCCAGCGACCAGGGGTGACAGCCGCCAGTCGATGTCAGAAGGGTGGGAGTGCGGGGTGTCGATCCGGTGCGGGGATCGCGGGGGTGCCGTGGGGTTGGGGCGTCGGTGGTGGCCAGTGGGTGTGGTCGGGCAGGGTGACGCGTTTCTCGCCGGTGGGTGAGATCCAGGTGATGACCCCGTCGGGTTCGAGGGTGTAGCGCCACCGGGCGTGTTGCTTCATCCGGTGATGCCGCCGGCAGAGGCCGGTGAGGTTGGTGGGGGTGGTGGCCCCCGCGGGCCAGGCGATGGTGTGGTCCAGGTCCAGGACGTGCACGGGTGCGGTGCACCCCCACATCCGGCACGTCCCGTCCCTGGTCTTCACGTGTTCGCGGATCGCCTTCGTCGGGGTATACGCGGTGGTCGTGGTCTCCGTCAGGGTGCCGGTGGTGCTCTCGAGCAGGGCCCGGCCCACGATCAGGGGGAACGTGGAACAGATCCCAGCCACCGTCGTCGCGTCGACCCACCCGACGCCCGCGATCAGGCACCCCGAGACCGCGACCCCGGAGCTGGTGGGAGCAAGGATCGTGCACGCGTCACCCACCCGCGAGGCCGGCACCACCACAGTGGACAGCGCGGCCCGGGAAGCAGGGGTGAGGTCAGCCAGGGAGATCACCTCACCGCTCTCGTGGTCGGTGACCGTGTCGACCACACCCACATCAGCGACGTCAGAGTCATCACCGGCAGCCTCGACCCCGACGGCCTCGCTGGCACTCTCAGCCCCGGCATCCCCGGCATCGGTGACTGGGCCCATCTCGGGCCCGGTCACGGTGGCGGGCTCGATCACGGTGGCGGGTTCGCGGACGGGGCGGTCGTCCAGGTCTCCAACCCCGGTGGTGACCACGGGGATGCCCAGGGTCACGTTCGCGGT
>JBDSNZ010000284.1:0-3777 GCA_039915055.1 Ornithinibacter sp. | reverse complement strand
CCACCGGCATACGGCGGGGTGAGTGGTGCCTCGGGGGCGGGAGCCGTGGGGTCGTTGAACGGGTCCTGGCCCTGACCGCCGTCGTCGGTGCTGCTCATCGGCACTGCCTTCCCCTGTCGTGTCGTGGCGTGGCGTGCACCGAGGTCGTGGCCACGCGGCACGAGGGTATCCGGTGGGCCGTTCGCCTCCGCGGCGCGGGCGTGTCAGGATCGAAGCGTGAGACTCCCGCTACCGCAGGTCGAGCCAGACCCGGGACTCCCGGGCGCCGTCACGATCTACGAGGTCGGTCCGCGCGACGGACTTCAGAACGAGGCGACGGTGGTCCCGGCAGTCGTCAAGGCGGAGTTCGTCCGACGCCTCGTCGGGGCAGGGCTGCAGACCGTGGAGACCACCTCCTTCGTCGACCCGCGCTGGGTCCCGCAGCTCGCTGACGCTGCGGAGGTCCTCGAGCTGCTCGGCGAGGACGGGCTCGGCCCCCAGCGGCCGGTCCTCGTGCCCAACGAGCGCGGCCTGGACCGCGCGCTCGATGCTGGAGTCGGCGCCGTCGCGATCTTCGGCAGTGCCACCGAGACCTTCGCCCGCCGCAACCTCAACCGCGGTGTCGAGGAGTCGATCTCGATGTTCCGGCCAGTGGTCGAACGGTCGCGGGCAGAAGGACTGTGGGTCCGGGCCTACGTGTCGATGTGCTTCGGTGACCCGTGGGAGGGACCCGTCCCCGTGGGGCAGGTCGTCGACGTCTGCCAGCGGCTGATGGACCTCGGCTGTGACCAGCTCTCGATCGGCGACACGATCGGGGTCGGCACGACCGGGCACGTCCACCGACTGCTCGGGGCACTCGACGCGGCGGGGATCGGCGCCGAGCGGATCGGCGTGCACTTCCACGACACCTATGGTCAGGCGCTGTCCAACACGATGGCTGCCCTGCGCGACGGCGTCACGGTGGTCGACGCGTCGACCGGGGGTCTCGGCGGGTGCCCGTTCGCGCAGTCCGCCACCGGCAACCTCGCGACCGAGGACCTTCTCTGGGCCCTCGAGGGGGCGGGTATCGCCACCGGCATCGACCTCGACGCGCTGGTCGAGACCAGCTCGTGGATGGCGGACCACCTCGGTCGACCGTCGCCCTCGCGGGTCGTGCGAGCTCTCACCGGGGGGTGACGGAAGCACGCTCGACCCTGCGCGAGGGGCCGGCCCGCAAGGAAAGCGCCCGCCGTCAGCGGCCTGTGAGTTGGGTGTGAGTGTCCGCGTGCCCATTCACAAGGCCTCCCCACGGGAGGAGGATTCGAGACATGAACGATGAGCAGGGGCCCCCGCAGCCTCCCACGCCGCAGAGCGGGCCGGATCTCCCGTCGCGTGCAGCACCCTCGCCTGCAGCACCAGCCACCGGTGGGCCGCAAGCCGGTCGAGGTGCCCGTGGCCTGTGGGACGGTGCGTTGTCGAGCACGGGTGCCCGCGTCGCAGTGGTCCTTGCGGCGATGCTCGTCGCCGTTGTCCTGGTGGGCGGTCTGGGCCTGAGCGCTCTCGCGGTCGGGCGTCGCGTCCTGGGGGATGACCACGGACCGATGATGTCCCAGGGGCGCGAGGGCCCGGGGAACGGCATGGGCCGGGGCAACGGACAGGGCGATGGAGACGAGAAGGGCAACGGACCGAAACCGGGCAGGGGTCAGGGGCAGGGTAAAGGCGGGGGGAACAGCAACGGCACGGACCGTGGTGGGCCGGAGGGGATGATGCCGGGCATGGCGCGCGGCCAGGGGTTCGGGCGCGGCGGCTTCGGCCTCGGCGGGGCGCTCCATGGTGAAGTCACGGCAGCCGGCGCGGACGGCAAGGCGGTGACGACCGTGTTCCAGGTGGGTGAGGTCACGGCATACACGGCAGGTCAGTCCGTCGCCGTCACGAGCACGGATGGCTTCAAGGCGACGTACACGATCACCGCGGACACCGTCACGGCGCGAGGGGTCGCGCCGGTCGTCGGTGCACGGGTCCAGGTGGTTGCCGCCAAGGACGGGATGGCGGTCACCCGGATTGCGGTGAGGGAGCAACCGCAGGGCTGAGGCCGGGGGGCGACACCACGAGGGCCGCGGGGCGTCGAGCTCGGGGGACGGCCAGGACGAAGGCCGGGATGCGCGTGGCGAAGGCGAGCACCACGGCGCCGATGAGCTGCGGAGGGCGAGTCCGGGCGGGTCCTGACGGCTCCGCCTCCGCGGGGGACGGCGCGGCGTCTGAGGCCACGTCGACGTCCCACAGGTCGATGACGGTGGGCCACCAGGTTTCCTGGGCGCGCAGGGAGGGGACCGCTCCGGAGAACCCGGCAGCGCGGCATCCGGTCGAGCGGTTAGCCTTGTGGACGGCGCCCGACCGGGCACCACCTGTGACGATGCACCCTGAGAGGTGGACCGTGCCCACTGGCAAGGTGAAGTTCTTCGATTCCGACAAGGGGTTCGGCTTCGTGTCCGGCGAGGGCGGCGAGGGGGACGTGTTCGTGCCCAGCAGCGCGCTGCCCGCGGGGGTTGACGCGCTCAAGGGTGGGCAGCGGATCGAGTTCAGCATCGCCGAGGGTCGCCGTGGTGCTCAGGCCCTGTCGGTGCGACTGCTGGACCCGGCGCCGTCGGTGGCCGTCAACCGCCGCGTGCGGGATCGTAAACCCGCTGACGAGATGGTCGTCATCGTCGAAGACGTCATCAAGCTCCTCGACTCGATGTCGGAGTCGCTGCGCCGCGGGCACTACCCGGACAAGGCGCACGGCAACCAGATCGCCCAGGTGCTGCGCGCCGTGGCCGGTGACCTCGAGCTGTGAGCACTGCCGTCAAGCCTGACGCCACCCTGCGCGGAGCGGTCGAGCTCGCCCGAGAGGCTGCGTCCTCGATCAGCCTCCCCGGTGCTGTCGGCGACCACCTCGGAATGACGATGGAGGAGGAGCGTCTCGCGACGCACTACTTCGCCTGCAGCGCAGCGGCATACGTCGGGTGGCAGTGGGCCATCTCGGTGTCGCGCGTCGCCCGCTCCAAGACGGTGACGGTGTGCGAGACGAACTTGGTGCCGGGCGAGGGCTCGATGCTCTCGCAGGACTGGGTGCCGTATGCCGAGCGGCTGGCTCCCGGCGACGTCGGGCCGGGCGACGTGACCCCGATGGTCGTCGACGACCCGCTGCTCGTGGCGGGGTTCGAGGCCACGGGCGTGGAGGACGTCGACGCGGTCGCGCTCTGGGAGCTCGGTCTGGGCCGGCCCCGGGTGCTGTCTGCCGAGGGTCGTGAGGTCGCGGCCCAGCGGTGGTACGAGGGGGCTTCAGGTCCGACGGCACCGATCGCGGTGAAGGCGCCGGCGCACTGCTCGACGTGCGGGTTCTTCGTGCCGATGGCGGGTGCACTGCGGGCGGTCTTCGGTGTCTGTGCCAACGAGTGGTCGCCGAGCGACGGGCGTGTCGTCAGCCTGGACCACGGGTGCGGTGCGCACTCCGAGGTCGACATGGATGCGCCCACACCGGAGCGGGTCTCTGCTCCCATCCTCGATGACCAGCGGCTCGACCGCGTCTGAGCCCGGGTTGCGGCTGTGGCCAGCTCGCGCCTGAGCTCGACCGCTTCTGAGTCCGACCGTCTGTGAGTTCGACCGTCTCTGAGTCCGACCGTCTGTGAGCTCGACGACCTCTGAACGCGACGGCGCCCCGGGCTCAGGCCCCCACGGCGTTGCCGCGCCCACGTCGCACGTAGGTGAAGGCGAAGATGCCCAAGCCGATGCCGGTGACGCAGGCCCAGGGCCACCATGACCGCTCCCCGCTGTGCAGCG
>JBDSNZ010000268.1:0-7340 GCA_039915055.1 Ornithinibacter sp. | reverse complement strand
CACCGGGCCCGCGCCGTGGGAGTACTCGGATCCATCGATACCCACCACTTCCGCACATCCACAGGCGCGATGCCCACGATCGCGCGATCACCAAAGGCGGGCAGCAGGTACTTCACCAACAGGTGCTCATAGCCCTCGCGGGTCTTCGGCTTCAGCTCGCGCGTCGCGACCCACGTCGTCGCGTAGTCACCGAACGTCTCGAGCACCGGCACGGGCTCCGGTGGCTGCGGTCGCTCCCACCTGCCCTCCGCGATCTTCTGGTACTCGCGCATCAGCCAGCCCTCGGCATCGATCTTGGAGAAGAAGGTGACCGGCCCCTTGAGCCGCCGCAGGTCCGGCGCCGCATAGCTCGCCTGGTAGCGCCCCGACTGCAGCTTCCGGATCTGTCCGAACCCCCGCTGACCCTTCCGGCCGCTCATGTCGAGACCGGATGGCACGAGCCATTTCGTGCAGTCCTCGTGCCATCCCTATGACCACGTGTGACCATCTGTGACCCCCTGTGTCCACGACACCAGAGGCGTCGACAGCCACATCGTCGCAGGTCAGAGGGGTAAAGCACAAGGTCAAGAGCTTGAGCTGGCGAGGGGACTCGAACCCCTAACCGCCTGTTTACAAGACAGGTGCGCTACCAATTGCGCCACGCCAGCACCTCGCCCCGAGCAACCGGCGCGAGCGCGCACACTCTACGCAAACCGCCGCCGGTCCCGGAAACGAACAAGCGGGGGCCAGACAGGTGACGGGCACCGAGCCACTTCCCTTCCGAGCCGTCTCACGCACCGGGCGGCCAGCCGCTCAGTTCACCGAACCGGCGTCGAGCGGGCGCGTGCGTCGACCGCCGCGCATCCTGCGGTCCATCGGTGACGCGAGGATTTCGCCGAAGACGGTGCCCGTCGCGATGGCCAGCAGGATCGCCCCCGCGCCGAGCAGCGTGGTGATGCCCGACTGGATCGAGAGCAGCCCGGCGCTCCCACCCGACTGCGCCACCAGCTCGTAGAGGCCGCGGAAGATCGTCAGACCCGGCAGCAGCCCGAAGCTCGCCGGCACCACCAGCACCATCGAGGGCATATCCATCCGCTGCGCCAGCAGGCGGCCACACACACCGAGGGCGACGGCAGCGACGCCCGTCGCGGTGATCGGGCCGATCCCGGCGCCCCGCTGCAACACGGCATACACGACCGCGCCGCCGGCGCTGAGCAGGCCCACGGGGATGAGCACCCGGCGCCGCGACTGCACCGTCACGGCTCCGGCCAACCCGACGACGAGCGCGCCACCGATCGCGGCCACGACTGTGGACTGCGTGGTGCGCAGGTCGAGCACGTCAGGAGAGACGAAGCTGCTGTCGAGGACCTCAGTGATCGAGAGCATCACGCTGAGCCCGAGCGCGATGCCGATGATCAGCCCGGTCAGGGCCAGCAGCACCCCGAGCAGCCGCCCCGCCCCGGTGAGCGGATAGCCGAAGAGCACGTCCTCGATCGACGACGCCATCGTGCGCCCCGGCAGCATCGCGACGATCCCCCCTGCCACGATGAACGCGAAACCGCTCTCGCCCAAGGAGATCGAGCCGGCGGCCCCGAGGAAGTAGAAGCCCCCCGCGAGCACTGTCGCGGCGAAGGCGTTGATGGCGTTGCCGTAGAACTCGGGCAGGTCGATCCGAGCGTGCAGCCGGTTGATGCCGGTCACGAGCAACACCACGAGGATCGTGATGAATGCCGCGAGCGGCGTCGCACCGATCATCACGGCCACGGCGGAGGCGAGGAGGGCACTCGCGAGGTTGACGACCCACGCCTGGTAGTTGCGCGGGTGCTTCTTGATCAGGCGCAGTCGCTCCTCCGCCTCCGCGGGCGTGAGCTCGCCCGAGACAAGGCTCTCGACGAGCTCGTGGATCGCGACGAGCCGGGCGTAGTCGTGGCGGGTCTGGCGCACGACGCGCAGCAGCGTGTGCGGCCTGCCGTCAGAGCTGGTCGCCTGGATGAAGAGGGACTGCATCGTGATGTCGAGTTCGACCATGTCGATCCCGCACGCCGCCGCGACGGCCGCCACGCTCCCCTGCACCTGGGGTGCGCCGGCGCCGGACCGGAGCATCAGCTCACCGACGCGCGCCGAGAGGTCGAGGGCACGACGCACCTCCTGCTCTTCGGCGGCCTCGTCGGGGATGCGGGCGTGGCTGTAGGGCGTGCGGCGCAGGAGGTCGCGCATCGGCATCGGCTCGGTCGGGGGGTCGCCCTGGATCAGGCGCCCGCGACGGTCGCGTGGAGGAGTCGTCATGGTGTGGGCACCACCTGGTCGACCCATCCCGGGGCACCGACGCGGGGGGCCCACGAGGGGCCACCGCTCGCCACGGTGGCGGCCAGGAGCACGGCGGCGCCGAGCAGCAGCGCCGCCGCGACGACCTGGGCTGCGGTGGCCCCGGGGGTCATGCCTCTCACGATGCTCCGGCTCCCCCTCCGCAGGCTGGCCCCACCGGGGCCCCACCAGGCGGTCAGCCCGGCGAAGACCCCTGCCGCAGCGAGGGGCACGACGCCGTCTGCTCGGCCGGAGCCCGTCGCGGTGGTGAGCACCAAGGCGCTCGCAAACATGGCACACACCCCCACGAGAACCGGCAGTGCAACGGAGACCACTGCCCCGACGATGCCGACGACGAGGTGCCATGGGCTCGTGGCCACCGCCACCGCCACGTCGGAGCCCCTCACGCCGCGCTCGTGACGCCGCATCACCAGTGACGTCACGGAGCGGTCAGCCGTGCGCGCGAGAGCGAGCCAGGCCACGAGAGCGATCAACGCGACGAGCGGTGCCCTCGCGGTGAGCGCCGCGAGCAGGGCCAGGAGTGCGAGGAGGCTGCCGCTTCGGCTCGCACGGCCGATCCGCGGGTCCGCGTGCGGGCCATGGCCCAGGCGCGCGGCATCCCAGTCGGACTCACCAGCGGGCAAAGGCCCGTCAGGCCCCCGCTCGAGCTGCTGCTGCGGCACCGGGTAGTGCTCCGGGAGCGGGTGGTGCTGCGGCACGGGGTGGTGTTGGAAGGGCTGGGC
This sequence comes from Ornithinibacter sp., assembly GCA_039915055.1. GTDB lineage: Bacteria > Actinomycetota > Actinomycetes > Actinomycetales > Dermatophilaceae > Fodinibacter. Next base: position 4,314 of record JBDSNZ010000268.1, on the reverse strand, counting down.
CGGTGGGGCGACGCGTGGCGCCACCGAGCGCGCGGCCGCAGGTGCCGGGCCACCCCGGTCGACTCGGCGCGCCTGCTCCCACCCGGGAGGCCCGAGCCCGGGAGGCCCGAGCCCGCCACCCCCAGAGCGCCCGGCGGGCACCGGGATGGGAGCGGGCGCGGCTGGGGGCGGCGCGATGGGCAAGGCCGTGGTGGCCAGAACGGCGAGCACCTGCGTCGACGGACGCACCCGGCGCATCGTGACGGCCTCGGTGACGGGACCGCCGTGGGCGAAGCGCTCGAGCGCACGGACGACCTCGTCGTGGTGCGGTCGGTCGCCGGGGTCGGGCGAGAGCGCCGCATACAACAGGGGCTCGATGCGCGGGTCGACGGCGCTGAGGTCGGGCTCGCCCTGCGAGACCCGGGCCAGCACGGCATTCATGCCGCCACGGCCGAAGGGCGGGGCGCCACTGGCCGCGAACGCCGTCGTCGCCGCCCATCCCCACCAGTCGGTCGCCGGGGTGACGTCCTCGCCGGCGACGACCTCGGGCGCAAGATAGCCGGGGGTTCCCATCACGAGGCCGGTCATCGTGAGCCTGATGTCGTCGACGACGTGCGCGATGCCGAAGTCGATGAGCACCGGGTCACCGTCGACGAGCAACACGTTGCCGGGCTTGACGTCGCGGTGCACGACCTGGGCCGAGTGGATGACGTCGAGGGCCTCGGCGAGCCCCTCGGCCACCCGGTGCAGGTCGTGCGGCGCGAGCGGCCCGCGATCGGCCACGAGGTCGTCCAGCGACGGCCCCGGCACGTAGCGGGTCACGATGTAGGGGGTCTCACCGTCGACGTCGGCGTCGATCACCGGGGCCACCCGGGGGCTGCGGATGCGGCTCAGCGTGTCCACCTCGCGTTTCAGCCGGGCCCGGGCGTCGGGGTCGTTCGCGACGTGCGGACGCAGCACCTTCACGGCCACCGCCCGCCCATGTCGGTCCAGCGCGAGATGGACCACGCCCATCCCGCCCTCGCCGATCTTCTGGACGAGGCGATACTGACCCAGCCGGGCATGCCGCACCTGGGTCTCGTCGTCCTCTGGCTCGCGGCCGTCGGCAGAGGCGTCGGCGGTCATGGGCCCACGGTATGCCGTCCTGCTGGGTCTTTGCTGAACCCGCTTCCCGGCGGGCTACTGCTGGATGTAGTCGCGCAGCTGGTCGCGCTCGCTCTGGAGGTCGTCGATGCGGTTCTTCACGACGTCGCCGATGCTCACGATCGCGTGCAGCTTGCCGTCGATGACCACCGGCACGTGGCGGATGCGGCGCTCGGTCATCGCGCTCTCGAGCTCGTCGAGCCCGTCGTCGGGGCTGCACGTGTGCACCTCGACGGTCATGATCTGAGCCACCGGGGCGGCCAGCAGTGCGACCCCGTCGGTGTGCAGGTGCCGCACGATGTCGCGCTCGCTGACGATGCCGTGAACCCCCTCACCGTCGTCGCTGACGACGACCGCACCGATCTTGTGCTCAGAGAGCAGCGTCAGCAGCTCCTCGACGGTGGCGTCGGAACGCACCGTGATGACGTTCCCACCCTTGCGCCTGATCACGTCTGAGATCTTCATTCCAGAACCCTAGGGGTGCCGCCGGAAACGCGCTAGGGGGAGTCCAGCCGCCTCGAGTCCGCGGTGTCGGCACACCACGGCGGTTGACCACGGATGCCGGGAGTGCGGCCGGTCAGCCCCGGTGCGGCGCCGCGCCGGTCGAGCCCCGGACCACCAGCTCGGGCCGGAAGACGTATTCCGCCCGAGGAGGGGACGCCCCGGCGATCTCGTCCAGGAGGGCGCGCACCGCGGCACCCCCCATGGCCTCCACGGCCTGGCGGATGGTCGTGAGCGGGGGGTCGGTGAAGGCCATGATGGTCGAGTCGTCGTAGCCCACCACCGAGACGTCGGAGGGCACGCCCAAGCCCATCGATCGCGCCTGTCGGATCGCGCCGAGGGCCATCAGGTCCGAGCCGCAGATCACCGCCGTCGCGCCCCGGGTGATGAGCCGGCCCGCCGCTGCGGCCCCGCCCTCGAGGCTGAACACCGTGTGCGTGATGAGTCGCTCGACGTGGGCGGGCTCCACGCCCAGGTGCTCCCGCATCGCCGCCCGGAAGCCTCGCACCTTGCGGATCACGGGGGTGTAGCGCTCCGACCCGAGCGCGAGCCCGATCTCGGTGTGCCCGAGCTGGACGAGGTGGTTGACGGCCAGGTCCATCGAGGTGACGTCGTCGTTGGAGACGAACGGGGCGTCGACACCCTCGAGGAAGCCGTTCACCAGCACGATCGGCAGCCCACGCTCCCGCAGCGTGCGGTAGCGGCCGGGGTCTGACGTGGCGTCGGCGTGCTGGCCGGAGACGTAGATGACTCCGGAGACGCCGCGCTCGAGCAACATCCGCACGTAGTCGTCCTCCTGCACACCACCGGGGGTGAGCGGGCACAGCACCGTGGTGAAGCCCTCCGCCGCCAGCGCCGTCTCGATGACCTGTGCGAAGGCCGGGAAGATCGGGTTCACGAGCTCGGGCACCAGGAGGCCGACGACGTGCACCGACGTGGGCCGTAGCCGGGCCGGTCGGTCGTAGCCGAGCACGTCGATGGCGGTCAGCACGGCATCCCGGGTGGAGTCGGACACTCCGGGACGGTCGTTGAGCACCCGGCTCACGGTCGCCTCGCTGACATCGGCCTGTGCGGCAATGTCGGACAGGCGCGCCGAGCGCAGTTCACTCACGGGCCGGAGCCTAACAACGCGCTGTGAGCCGGCGCCGCCCAGCGAGCGCGATGTCGCGGCGCAGGCCCGGATACCGGGGTGCCGCCGGGGCGTGAACTGGGCCTACCGCCGACGGGGCGGACACGGCATACTGGCGAAACCGCTTACACCGACGTGGGCGGCAGCTCCACTCACCTTTACAACGGATCGTCCGGCACGTTCCTGCCGGTGAAGGAAGGCAATGACGCCATGGCAACTGTCAAGTTCGATCAAGCCAGCCGCACGTACCCGGGCAACGACAAGCCCTCGGTAGACCGCTTGGACATCGATGTCGCCGACGGGGAGTTCCTCGTCCTGGTCGGCCCCTCCGGGTGTGGCAAGTCCACCTCACTGCGCATGCTGGCGGGCCTCGAAGAGGTCAACGACGGCAAGATCTGGATCGGTGACCGCGACGTCACGGACCTCTCGCCCAAGGACCGCGACGTGGCGATGGTCTTCCAGAACTACGCGCTCTACCCGCACATGTCCGTCGCCGACAACATGGGCTTCGCCCTGAAGATCGCCGGCACCGACAAGGCGGAGATCCGCAAGCGCGTGGACGAGGCCGCGAAGATCCTCGACCTCACCGACTACCTGGAGCGCAAGCCCAAGGCCCTCTCCGGTGGCCAGCGCCAGCGCGTCGCGATGGGCCGCGCCATCGTGCGCTCGCCCCAGGTCTTCCTCATGGACGAGCCGCTCTCCAACCTCGACGCCAAGCTGCGCGTGCAGACCCGCACCCAGATCGCCTCGCTGCAGCGCCGCCTCGGCGTCACCACGGTCTACGTCACCCACGACCAGATCGAGGCCATGACGATGGGCGACCGCATCGCCCTCCTCAAGGACGGCATCCTCCAGCAGTGCGCCTCCCCGCGTGAGATGTACGACAAGCCCAACAACGTGTTCGTCGCCGGCTTCATCGGCTCCCCGGCCATGAACCTCGTGTCGGTGCCGGTCAACGAGGACGGCGCGATGTTCGGGACGCACCGTGTCCAGATCGCGCGGGAAGCACTCTCCGGCGCCGGCAAGAACGTCATCATCGGGGTCCGCCCCGAAGACGTCGAGGTCACCACCAACCAGGACGGCATGGAGATCAATGTCGACGTCGTCGAGGAGCTCGGCGCCGACGCCTATGTCTACGGCACCCCCGCCGACGAGAACATCTCGCTCTACGGGGGCGATGACAGCCTCGAGAAGCCGTTCATCGCACGCGTCGACGGTCGCCAGGTCCCCGAGAAGGGTGGCAAGGTCTTCGTCTACCCCAACCCCGAGCACCTGCACATCTTCGACGCCGAGTCGGGCAAGCGCCTGGGCTGAGGCACGGACTCGTCCACCGCGACGCCCCGGACGGCTGCCGTCCGGGGCGTCGCGTCGTCCAAGCACCCCGAGAAGCGGACCCGGAGAAGAGGAGCCCGTCATGGCACTGCAGATCACGGCTGCCCGGCACGACCCCGCCCTCCTGGACCTGCCCTGGCGGATCCCGCTCGAGGAGTGGCCCGAGGAGATCCTCGCCGCCCTCCCGCGCGGCATCTCCCGGCACGTCGTGCGCTTCGTGCGCCTCTCCG
>JBDSNZ010000263.1:0-15476 GCA_039915055.1 Ornithinibacter sp. | reverse complement strand
CGCCCTGTCAGAGGAGAGCTGAGCCACCCATGTCCACCCTTGAGATCAACGACCTCCACGTCAGCGTCGAGACCGAGCAGGGCACCAAGGAGATCCTCCGCGGTGTCACCCTGACCATCGAGAGCGGTCAGACGCACGCCATCATGGGCCCCAACGGGTCCGGCAAGTCCACCCTCGCCTACTCCATCGCGGGGCACCCGAAGTACACGATCACCTCGGGAACCGTCACCCTCGACGGCGAGGACGTCCTCGCGATGAAGGTCGACGAGCGCGCCCGCGCCGGCATCTTCCTGGCGATGCAGTACCCCGTCGAGGTGCCAGGTGTCTCGGTGTCCAACTTCCTGCGCACCGCGAAGACCGCCATCGACGGCGAGGCACCCAAGCTTCGGACCTGGGTCAAGGAGATGAAGGGCGCCATGGGCAACCTGCGGATGGACCCCTCCTTCGCCGAGCGCAACGTCAACGAGGGTTTCTCCGGTGGTGAGAAGAAGCGCCACGAGATCCTCCAGATGGAGCTCCTGCGACCGAAGTTCGCCGTGCTCGACGAAACCGACTCCGGGCTCGACGTCGACGCGCTGCGCGTCGTCGCCGAGGGGGTCAACCGCGTCAAGGAGAGCACCGGGTCCGGTGTCCTGCTCATCACGCACTACACGCGGATCCTGCGCTACATCAAGCCCGACTTCGTGCACGTCTTCGTCGACGGCCGGATCGCCGAGCAGGGCGGGCCCGAGCTCGCCGACCGCCTCGAGGCAGAGGGCTACGACCGCTTCCAGACCGAGACCGTCGAGGCCTGAGTGAGCGCCGCCCCCTTCACCGAGGAGGAGCTGGCCCGGATCCGGGCCGACTTCCCGATCCTGTCGCGCACGGTGCGCGGGGGCCACCCGTTGGTCTACCTCGACTCCGGCGCCACGTCACACAAGCCGCGCCAGGTGCTCGACGCCGAGCGCGGGTTCTACGAGCAGACCAACGCGGCGGTGCACCGCGGGGCCCACCAGCTCAGCGAGGAGGGCACCGAGGCCTATGAGAACGCCCGCGAGACGATCGCGGCGTTCATCGGGGCCGACGCGTCCGAGGTCGTCTTCACCCGCAACGCCACCGAGGCGCTCAACCTCGTGGCCTACGCCTTCACCAACGGCAGCGCCGGTGGCGGAGGCGGCCGGGGGGAGCGGTTCACCCTGGGCCCGGGCGACGAGGTGCTCATCACCGAGATGGAGCACCACGCCAACCTGGTGCCCTGGCAGGAGGCGTGCCGCCGCACCGGCGCCACGTTGCGCTGGGTGCCGGTGACCTCCGACGGGCGGCTCGACCTCACCGATCTCGACGCCCTGCTCACCGAGCGCACCAAGGTCTTCGCCTTCACGCACGTGAGCAACGTCCTGGGCACGGTCAACCCGGTGCGGGAGCTCGCTGAGCGGGCCCACGCGGTGGGTGCCCTCGCAGTGCTCGACGCATGCCAGTCGGTGCCGCACCTGCCGGTCGACGTCGCCGACCTCGGGGTCGACCTGCTCGCCTACTCCGGCCACAAGATGTTCGGCCCGCTGGGGGTCGGGGTCCTGTGGGGGCGCGCCGAGCTGCTCGACCAGATGCCGGTGTTCCTCACCGGGGGCTCGATGATCGAGACCGTGCGCATGGAGGGCTCCACCTACGCCCCCGCGCCGCAGAAGTTCGAGGCGGGGGTGCCGGTCGCCGCTCAGGCAGTCGGTCTCGCGGCTGCGTGTGACTACCTCACCGCGCTCGGCATGGACCGCGTCCACGCCCACGAGCAGGCGCTCACCCAGCGCCTCCTCGCGGGCCTGGCGGAGCGCTCGTGGGTGCGCGTGCTCGGGCCGGCTGACCTGCGCGAGCGCGGGGGAGCGGTGGCGTTCGAGGTCGACGGGGTGCACGCCCACGACGTGGGCCAGGTGCTCGACGACCGCGGGGTCGCCGTGCGGGTGGGCCATCACTGCGCCTGGCCGTTGCACCGGGCGCTCGGGGTGCAGGCCAGCACCAGGGCCAGCTTCGCGGCCTACACGACTTCCGCTGAGGTCGATGCGCTCCTCGAGGCGCTCGACCGGGTTCCGGCGATGTTCGGGATGGAGGTGTCCGCCTGATGGACCTCTACCAGGAGCTCATCCTCGAGCACTACAAGCGCCCCGTGAATGCCGGTCTGCGCGACCCCTTCGACGCCGAGGTCCACCACGTCAACCCCACCTGTGGTGACGAGGTCACCCTGCGGGTGCACGTCGCCGGCACCGGAGCGGACGCGGTCGTGGAGGACGTGTCCTACGACGCGACGGGTTGCTCGATCAGCGTCGCGTCGACCTCGATCCTCGCCGAGGAGATCACCGGGCGATCCGTCGCGCACGCCCGCGAGACCTTCGAGGCGATGCGCGCGATGCTCACCAGCAAGGGTGAGGACCCCGGCGACGAGGAGGCCATCGGCGACGGCGTCGCCCTGGCCGGTGTCGCGAAGTACCCCGCCCGGGTGAAGTGCGCCCTCCTGTCCTGGATGGCCTTCACCGATGCCCTGCACCAGTCCGAAGGAGCCAGATCATGACCGAGACCACCAGCGCGCCCTCTCCCACCAACGTCGCCGACGTCGAGGAGGCCCTGCGCGACGTCGTCGACCCCGAGCTCGGCATCAACGTCGTCGATCTGGGCCTGATCTACGGCATCACCGTCGACGCCCAGAACCATGCCGTCATCGACATGACCCTCACGTCGGCCGCCTGCCCGCTCACCGACGTGATCGAGGACCAGACGGCACAGTCCCTCGAGGGTCTCGTCGCCTCGTACCGGGTCAACTGGGTCTGGATGCCGCCGTGGGGCCCCGACAAGATCACCGAGGACGGGCGCGAGCAGCTGCGGGCCCTCGGCTTCAACATCTGAGGTGACCCGGGTCGTCGAGGTTGCGCCCGAGCGGTTCGACGGCTGGCTGGCGCGCTTCGAGGCGAACAACCCCGACGGGCCGCAGCGCGTGACGTCGGTCGAGCGGTTCGACCACGCACCCGTTGCGGTGGTCCTGGTGCGCCGTGGTGGGTATGCCGTGGCACTGGCTGACGGGCTCACGCTGGTGACGCACAAGGTCGGGACCCGGCACGTCCAGTCCCGTACCGCGGCGGGGGGCTGGAGCCAGCAGCGCTTCGCCCGACGGCGTGGCAACCAGGCCGACGAGCTGGTCGGCGCGGTGCAGGGTCATGCCGCCCGGGTGCTCGAGGGTGCCCACCCCAGGGGCCTGGTCCTCGGGGGGGACAAGGCGCTGGCGGCAGCGGTGCTCGCCGACCCACGGCTCAGCTCCCTGCGTGACCTTCCCCGCCGGGAGCTCTACGACATCGCCGACCCACGGCGGGTGGTGCTCGATGCCTCCCTCGCCCGGGCTCGCGCGGTGCGCGTCACGATCGAGGACCACACCCTCGGCTAGGGCCTCACCCAGCCTCACCCTCACCCTGACGTCCACCCCCTCTCACCCGTCGAGTGAACAGAACACGCCGCCTGCGCGCGAGCCCACACGGCGTGTTCTGTTCACTCGACCAGGGGCGGAGCGGCTCAGGAGATCTGGAGGGTGCCCAGGTCGAGGTGCAGGGCTCGCGCGAGTCGGGTGAGGGTGCTGATCCGTCGGGCCCGCTGGTGGAGGCTCTCGGACCACAGCTCGATCACCGTCCAGCCCTCGTCCTCGACGAGCTCCCGTCGCGCTGCATCGAGGGAGCGCTGCTTGCGTGATGCGTGGACGTCCCCCTGGTACTCGCCGACCACGCGCTCCGCACGCCAGACGAGGTCGCCCTCCGCCAACCACTCACCAGCCCGATCGGTCACGGGGGCGTTGACCTCTGGCTCGGGAAAGCCCGCGTGCACGAGCAGAAGCCTGGCCCTGGATTCCATCGGGGAGCGAACTCCGGCGCGGACGAGGAGGAGCGCGTCGGAGGCCATCCGCTTACCACGTGGGCGCACGCGGGCCTCCAGGGCGCGTCGCAGCGGCCACTCCGGCGGCACGCCGTCGCCCACTGGGAGCAGGTTGAGGACGACGTCGCCCACCACGACCAGGTCATCGGACGTGATCCGGCGCCGACCGAGCTCCGCAAGGTCGCACCAGGTGTCCGCGAGAGCCACGACGCGCACCCCGCCGACCATGCTCGTCGCGCGGGACTCCAGTCCACGATGGCCCGTGCAGCCCCCGCGCCGGGCCTGACCCTCGGGTGTGGACGACATGACGTGCAGCGGCCCGGTGCGCGCGGCATCCTCGAGGGCGCGAGGAAGCGGTAGGCCGAGGAGGCATGCCGCCGTGAGGTGCGAGAAGGCGCGCTCTCCCGGCATACCGACGGCGAAGGCTCGGGCCCGGTCAGCCAGCTCCTCGCACGCGGCCTGGGCGTGTACCCCCCGGGTGGGGTGGCTCAGGTCCGAGCGGCGAAGCCGGGATGCAGGAACCCCTGCCTGTCGGGCCTGCGCGGTGCTGAACCACGCGGGCCCCACCACTGAGGGCAACGGTGAAGGTCGCATCACCGAAGGATGTCCCGATGGGTCTGGTGCGCGTTCTCGTCATCCACAGGCCCCGTCGAGTGAGCACGACACGCCGCGAGCGCCCCACGCCCCGCGGCGTGTTCTGTTCACTCGACGGGGTCAGGGGCGTGCTCCTGCGCGACGTTGATCACCGTGCCGTCCGGGGCGCGGACGAAGAACCGCCGCACCCCCCACGGCTCGGTCGTCAGCGGGTGGACGATCTCGTAGCCCGCGGCGCGGGCCTCCTCGTAGGCGCCCTCGAGGTCCTCCACCCGCACCGTCATCGCGCAGTCCTCGGGTGCGGTGGCATCCCGGGTGACCAGCTGCACGTGTTCGCCGGTGTCGGGGTCGGTCAGGCGGGCGACCCAACCGAGGTTGAACTCCTCGGTGCGCAGCCCGAGGAAGTCGGTGTAGAAGCCCTTGGCCGCTTCGAGGTCGGTCACGGGAAGGTTGGTCGTGATCCGTGAGACGCGCACTGGATGCTCCTGTCGTGGGGGAACTCCTCGATGCTCGTCCGCCCCGCCGCGCTTGTCCATCGGGGCGCTTGACGAGCTTGGGTTTGTGGGGCAAACAAAAAAAGGTTTGCAGCACAAATGAAAGGACCACCCGTGAGCACCACCGACCACCACGACCCGAACGTTCTGGATGCCGGCCAGGCCCGAGACCTGCTGGAGTCGACCCGAGCGCGTACCAGTGAGCAGATCGACGTCCGCAGCGACGTGCTCCTCCTCGTGTGGGGCATCGCCTGGACGGTGGGGTACCTCTCGATGTGGTGGTCCACCCGGGGACAGGACCCGTACACGGGCCCGGCGCCCTGGGCGTGGGCGGTGCTCGCGGTGGCTCTGGTGGTCGCGGCCGGGGCGACTGCCACCGTCATCGTCCGCGCCACCGCGGGGATCAGTGGCCCCTCGTCGCGGGCCGGCACGTTCTACGGCCTCACCTGGGGTGTCGCGTTCCTCACCTGGCAGTCGCTCATGGCTGCGCTGGCCGATCTGGGAGTCTCGGCAGAGGTCACCGGCATCCTGGGAGCGGCGATGCCGGCCTTCATCGTGGCCGTCATCTACTGCGCGTCGGCCGCCCTGTGGGAGGAGCCCTCGCTGTTCTTCGTGGGCGCGTGGCTGGCGGTCGTGACGGCCGCGGCGGTCTGGACCGGTCCCATCACCGCGTCGCTCCTCATCGGAGCGCTCGGGGGTCTCGGCTTCCTGCTCAGTGCCGGGATCGCTCGCCGCGCGCGCTCATGAGCGAGGAGCATGCCGTGACGTCGGCGCGGCCCGATGCCGAGCTCGACCCGGTGATCCACGCCCCGGCACGACTGCGCATCATGGCGACGCTCAGCGCCGTGCCCGAGCGGGACGCCATCTCCTTCACCCGCCTCCAGCAGCTCCTCGACCTCACGGCAGGCAACCTCACGACGCACCTGCGACGGCTCGAGGACGCGGCCTACGTGCAGGTGTGGCGCAGTGGGAGCGGTCGGAGCGCACGCACCACCGCGGCCCTCACGACGAGAGGTCGGCTGGCGCTGTCTGCCTACCGCGAGGCGCTGACCGCGATCCTGGGCTGACCCGCGTCGCGGTGGGCTGGAGCGTCGGGCCGCTCTGGTCAGGACACGGTCGCGGCGGAGAAGGTGTCGCACTGGTTGAGGTCGCCACTCGTGTAGCCGGTGAGGAACCACTTCTGGCGCGCCGCGGCGGAGCCGTGGGTCCAGCTCTCCGGGGTGACCCGTCCCTGCGTCTTCTGCTGGATCCGGTCGTCACCGACGGATGCCGCGGCGCTCAGGGCGTCCTTGATGTCCTGGTCGGTGAGCTTCTTGAGAAACGGCACACCGGACGTCGGGTCGGCGACCGTGCTCGCGTGCTTGGCCCACACCCCGCCGAGGCAGTCAGCCATGAGCTCGGTCTTCACGGAACCGGACTCCGGGCCCTGGGGGTCCTGCTGGGAGCGGCCGAGCAGCCCGAGCTGGTCCTGCAGTGCGTGACCGTACTCGTGGGCCACGACGTACTCCTGGGCCAGTGGACCGCCGCTGCTGCCGAACTGCTGCTCCAGGATGTCGAAGAAGCTCGCATCGATGTAGACGAGCTTGTCGAGCGGGCAGTAGAACGGCCCGACCTGGTTGCTCGCGGTGCCGCAGGCCGACTGGGTGGAGCCGCTGTAGAGCACCGTCTGGGTCGGCCGCCACTTCTGGCTGTAGCGGGGGAGCTCCTCGGTCCAGAACGCCTGCACCGAGTTCACCGTGCCGATGACGCGGCAGTCGACGTCGTTGTTGGCGTCGGCTCCCTTCTTGCACTTCTCGAACGCCGCGGCATCCTGCTGGCCCCCCGGCTGCACCTGACCCTGGCCCGCACCCGGTGTGGTGGGCAGGTCGGAGGGGTTGATTCCGAAGATCAGCGCGAGCACGAGGAGCACCAGCCCCCCGAGGCCACCACCCACGACCATGCCTCCGGGAGCACCGCCACCCCCGCCTCCCGATCGCACCTGTGAGGTGTCGAGGGTGACGTTGTCGTTGAAGCTCATCGAGTGCCTCCGTGGCGCAGCGTGACCGCGGGACTCGCGGCGGCACCTAGAATAGAGGTCGAGCACGCGTGGTCGTGCTCCACGAGCCGCTTCGGACGGGGCGGGCTCCTCCCGAACCGAAGGACCAGATCGTGCTCACCGCTGCCTCCGTCGAGCTGCGAGCGGGCTCTCGCCTGCTGCTCGATGCGGCGACCTTCCGCGTGGCACCGGGTGACCGGGTGGGCCTCGTGGGCCGAAACGGCGCGGGGAAGACGACGCTGACGAAGGCGCTCGCGGGGGTCACCCCTCCGGCGGCCGGCACGATCACCCGCTCGGGTGAGGTGGGCTACCTTCCGCAGGACCCGCGCACCGGGGACCTCCACGTGACGGGGCGTGACCGGATCCTCTCGGCCCGGGGGCTGGACAGCATCGTGCGTGACCTGCGCGCCTCCGAGGTGGCGATGGGCGTGGAGACCGGTGAGCTCCAGGAGAAGGCGATGCGTCGCTACTCCAGGCTCGACGCGGAGTTCACCACGGCGGGCGGGTATGCCGCCGAGTCCGAGGCCGCGTCGATCGCGTCTGCACTGGGTCTGGACGAGCGCCAGCTCGACCAGGAGATCGGCACCCTCTCCGGTGGTCAGCGGCGTCGCATCGAGCTCAGCCGGATCCTCTTCTCCGGTGCCCAGACCCTGCTTCTGGACGAGCCCACCAACCACCTGGATGCCGACTCGGTGGCGTGGCTGAGGGACCACCTCAAGGGCTACAAGGGCGGTCTCGTGGTGATCTCCCACGACGTGGAGCTCCTGGGGGACGTCGTCAACAAGGTCTTCCACCTCGATGCCAACCGGGGTGAGCTCGACCAGTACAACCTTGGCTGGAAGGCCTACCTCCAGCAGCGCGAGACCGACGAGCGCCGTCGAAAGCGGGAGCGGGCCAATGCCGAGAAGAAGGCGTCGGTGCTGATGGCCCAGGCCGACAAGATGCGCGCGAAGGCCACCAAGACCGTCGCCGCCCAGAACATGGCCCGTCGCGCCGAGCGGCTCCTCTCCGGGCTCGAAGCCGAGCGGGTGCACGACAAGGTCGCCAAGCTGCGCTTCCCCAAGCCGTCCTCGTGTGGCAAGACCCCGCTGCGCGCGTCGGGGCTGTCGCGCTCCTACGGGTCGCAAGAGGTGTTCACCGACGTCGACCTGGCCATCGACCGCGGGTCGCGCGTGGTGGTGCTGGGGCTCAACGGCGCCGGCAAGACGACGTTGCTGCGGATGCTCGCCGGTGTCGACACCCCCGACACCGGTCAGGTCGAGCCGGGTCATGGGCTGAAGATCGGCTACTACGCGCAGGAGCACGAGAACCTCGACGTCGACCGCAGCGTGTTGGCCAACATGAAGTCCGCGGCGCCCGACCTCGGTGAGACCGACGTGCGCAAGGTGCTCGGCTCCTTCCTCTTCTCCGGTGAAGACGTCGAGAAGCCCGCCGGGGTGCTCTCCGGAGGTGAGAAGACCCGCCTGAGCCTGGCCCTGCTCGTGGTCTCCTCGGCCAACGTGCTGCTGCTGGACGAGCCCACCAACAACCTCGACCCGGTCTCGCGCGAGGAGATCCTCGGCGCGCTGAAGACCTATGAGGGCGCCGTCGTGCTCGTGAGCCACGACGAGGGCGCGGTCGACGCCCTCGAGCCCGAGCGCATCCTCCTGCTGCCTGACGGGGTCGAGGACCTCTACGGCAGCGACTACCGAGACCTCGTCACCCTCGCCTGACGTCGGCGGTCCGTAAGGACTGGTCGCGGTGCCACCGGCTGCATCTCGGTGCACACTGGGCGAGACGTCGTGTTAGCCCGTCCTCCGACGGTGGCCTGCGGCGCGGGAGGTGGTTGAGGGTGAGCGCTCCGGACCTGGTGCTGCCCGACCGTGAGCCGGACACCGTCGCGGGATGGCGTGCCGCCGCCCGGGCCCAGCTGAGCCCGCCGTGCTGTGCCTTCCACCGCAACATGGAGATCTCGGCCCGGTATGCGTGGCTGAACGCGCAGCAGCCGACCTGCTTGAAGTGGGCAGGCATGGCGGCGATCGCCTCGCACCACGTGCGCCTGGTGCTCTTCCCCTTCCGACTGAACGCGGACCGCAGTGGATACGTGGACCTCCCGAGGAGCCTGAGCCGCTGGCGGCTGCTCACCGAGGACGCGAACACGATGCGCGAGGTCAACAACGCGATCTTCGACGACATCTTCTGGGTCCACCTGGCATACCTCTCCTGCGGGGGCATCGAGAGCCTGCGGGAGCTGCTGACGCCGCTCCCCGGCTACGACGCGCTCCTCGCAGCCTTCGAGACGATCGAGAAAGGCCGCCTGGTGCTCGCGGACGACGGGGCGACCACGGATGCCCGACGGGCCGCTGCCGACCTGGTCTGGGCGGGGAACCTCGCCCTGCTGCGGCACGAGCAGGGCGCCGTGGTCCAGCCGCTCTTCGACCGCCTGTCAGGAACCTTCGCCCGCCTGGCATCGATGGGCTCGAGCACGACCTTCGAGGTCCGCGGACTCCGACAGGAGGTCCGGTACTTCACGTCGTTCTCCGCGTACTCGGTGACCGGCGGCCTTGCTGCCGCGCTGAAGGCGGGCTCGGTCCCGCGGATCACCCGCTTCGAGGACCGTTGGCGGTGGCTCGAGGGGAGCGTCGTCCCCCGGTTCCGGCGGTTCGACGGCGACCCCGGCCTGGTGGACCGGACGCTGCAGCGCGTGATCGAGGACGCGCGGACGTTCGCCGACAGCCCGTGCATCGTCCCCACCTGAGGAGTGCTCAGGCGGGAATCACCGGGAGTCGGGTCAGCGCCTCTGCCACCGCCTGCTGCAGCTCGGTGTCCTCCCACGTGTGGTCGACGAGGTCCCCTCGCAGGTACGCGTCGTATGCCGGGAGGTCGAGGTGACCGTGACCGCACAGTGCCGTGAGGATCACCTTCTCCTCGCCGGTCTCGATGCAGGCGATCGCCTCATCGACCGCCGCGGCGAGCGCGTGGGTCGGCTCGGGCGCGGGCACGATGCCCTCGGTGCGGGCGAACAGCACCCCCGCCGCGAAGCAGTCCTTCTGGGTCTTCGCAACCGCCTCGATGTGCCCCTCCTCGTACAGGTGGCTGATGAGGGGGCTCATGCCGTGGTAGCGCAGGCCCCCGGCGTGGATCGGGTCGGGGATGAAGTCGTGTCCGAGGGTGTGCATCTTCATCATCGGGGTGAGCCCGGCGACGTCGCCGAAGTCGTAGGCGTAGGTGCCCTGGGTCAACGACGGGCAGGATGCCGGTTCCACGGCGCGGATCACCGGGCCGGACCCGGTGGCGAACGTCTCGCGCAGGAAGGGGAAGGTGAGACCGCCGAAGTTGGAGCCACCCCCTGTGCACCCGACGATCAGATCGACGCTCTCGCCGATCTTCGCGAGCTGGAGCAGCGCCTCCTCACCGATGATGCTCTGGTGCAGCAGCACGTGGTTGAGCACCGAGCCGAGGGCGTAGTTCGCGGTGGGGTCCTGGGCGGCCACCTCCACCGCCTCGCTGATCGCGATCCCGAGCGAGCCGGGGGAGTCCGGGTTGGCGGCGAGGATGGCGCGACCCGCTTCCGTCAGGTCGGACGGGCTCGGGTGGACGGTGCCACCGAAGACCTCCATCATCATCTTGCGGTAGGGCTTCGCGTCATAGCTCGCCCGCACCTGCCAGATCTCGCACTCGAGCCCGAACTGGGCACACGCAAACGCGAGGGAGGTGCCCCACTGACCGGCGCCGGTCTCGGTGATGAGGCGCCGCACGCCGGCCTTGGCGTTGTAGTAGGCCTGCGGCACCGCTGTGTTGGGCTTGTGCGAGCCCGCCGGGGAGACACCTTCGTACTTGTAGTAGATCCGCGCCGGCGTGCCCAGGGCCTTCTCCAACCGGTGCGCGCGGAAGAGGGGCGAGGGCCGCCAGAGGCGGTAGACGTCCTGCACCTCCTGCGGGATGTCGATGTACTGCTCGCTCGACACCTCCTGGGCGATGAGGTCCATCGGGAAGATCGCGGCGAGGTCCTCCGGACCGATCGGCGCCCCGGTTCCCGGGTGGAGCGGGGGCGGGGGAGGGGTGGGCAGGTCGTGGAGGATGTTGTACCAGCGGGTCGGCATCTCGTCCTCGTCGAGCAGGACCTTGTGGCGCAGTGGAGCGGACACGGCATACCTTCCCTCGAGGGTTCCGTCGGTGCCGACGGAAGGGCCATCCTGCGGGAGTGGACGAGCCGCCACAAGAGGGTGACCATCGACACGGTGGAACAACCAGTCGGTGCCCGGTGGTTGACCCACAGAACCGTCGAGGACAGTGACCACGGAGCGGTCGAGGACAGGGGAGCCAGTTGAGTGCGCAGGGATGGCAGGCGATGCACAGCCTGTCCAAGGACTCCAGTGTCGCGGGCCGCCGACTTGCCCCGGGCACGACCCGGCGGGTGTTGGGGTATGCCGCACCATTCCGCCGCCAGATCTCGGCGTTCCTCGCGCTCGTCGTGGTCGATGCCGTGCTCATCGTGGCGACACCCCTGCTGCTGAAGTCCCTCATCGACGACGGCATCATCCCCAAGGACTCGGCCGTGGTGGTGCGGATCAGCCTCCTCGTGGCCGGCATCGCGTTGCTCAGCGGGGCCCTCACCCTGGTGCAGCGGTGGTTCTCCGCCCGCATCGGCGAGGGGCTGATCTACGACCTGCGCACCGAGGTCTTCGGTCACGTCCTGCGTCAGCCGGTCGCGTTCTTCACCCGGGCCCAGACCGGCGCGTTGGTGACCCGCCTGGGGAGCGACGTCATCGGCGCCCAACAGGCCTTCACCTCGGTGCTCAGCAGCGTCGTGAGCAACGCGGTCTCCCTCACCCTCATCGTCGCGGCCATGGCCACCTTGTCCTGGCAGCTCACGCTCGCCTCCCTCGCACTCGTCCCCTTCTTCCTGCTCCCCGCACGGTTCATGGGGCAGCGGCTCGCAGGCATGACCCACGAGCAGATGAACCAGAACGCCGACCTCGGAGCGCGGATGTCCGAGCGCTTCAACGTCGCCGGCGCACTGCTCGTGAAGATCTTCGGGCGACCGGCGACCGAGGACCGGGAGTACGCGGTTCGGGCCGCACGGGTGCGCGACACCGGCATCCGGATCGCCGTGAACCGGTCGGTGTTCTTCGTCGCGCTCACGACGGTGGCCTCCCTCGCGACCGCGATGGTCTACGGCGCCGGCGGCATCATGGCGGTCAACGGGTCTCTCCAGATCGGGAGCCTGGTCGCCATGACGGCCCTCCTGGGTCGCCTCTACGGCCCGCTGACCGCGATCTCCAACGTCCGTGTCGACGTGATGACCGCTCTGGTGTCCTTCGAACGGGTCTTCGAGGTGCTCGACCTCAAGCCACTCGTCGCCGAGCGCGAGGGCGCCGTGCCGCTCCCGGGCGGACCGGTGCGCGTCGACCTGGACGGCGTGTCCTTCGCCTACCCCAGCGCCGACGAGGTGTCGCTGGCCTCCCTGGAGGCGACGGCGTCGGGAGATCGACGCGGCAGCGGACCGGTGCTGCACGACGTGACCTTCTCCGTGGAGCCGGGTCAGCTCGTGGCGCTCGTCGGGCCGAGCGGCGCGGGAAAGACCACCCTGACCGCGTTGGTGTCCCGGCTCTACGACCCGAGCGCCGGCACGGTGCGCGTCAACGGCATCGATCTGCGTGACGCCACGCTGGAGTCGGTGCACGACACCATCGGCGTGGTGACCCAGGAGGCGCACCTGTTCCACGACACGATCCGCGCCAACCTCGAGTACGCCGCTCCCGAGTGCACCGAGGCCCAGATGTTCGAGGCCCTTCGCGCCGCCCAGGTGCTTCCCCTGGTGGAGTCCCTGCCCTGCGGGCTGGACACCGTGGTCGGCGACCGGGGCCACCGTCTCTCCGGCGGTGAGAAGCAACGCCTGGCGATCGCGCGGCTGCTGTTGAAGGGGCCGGGGCTACTGGTGCTCGACGAGGCGACCGCCCACCTCGACAGCGAGTCCGAGCAGGCCCTGCAGAAGGCTCTCGACATCGCCCTGGCCGACCGGACCGCGCTCGTGATCGCCCACCGGCTCTCGACCGTGCGGCACGCCGACCTCATCCTCGTCGTGGACGAGGGGCGGATCCTCGAGCGCGGGACGCACACTGAACTCGTCGCCGCGGGTGGCCTGTACGCCGACCTCTATCGCACCCAGTTCGCCGATCAGGTCGCCGACCTCACCGTCTGACGGCGGGGCGTGACCGGATCGCGTCAGCCGTCCTCCTCGTCCCAGATCCGGGTCTTCTTCGGCTTGGGCGGATACCGTTCCGGGTTCTCGGCGCGCAGCTCGCGACGGATCCCGAACCAGATGAGGAAGAACCCCACTGCCATCGTCAGCCACCACTGGTAGGCGTAGGCGAGGTGTGGCCCCAGGCTGCGGTCCGGAGACCCGAGCGGTGTGGGGCGCAGTGGGGTGCTCCCGTCGGGAAGGACCTCGGTGTCGAGCAGCACGTACGCGGGCAACACGGTGCGCGAGAGCTCCCCGGCGGCGGCGGCGAGGTTGAGGCTGGCCAGCTCTCCGCCAGCACCGACCGCGCCGCGGGCCCGCTCCCCGGCGCGCAGCCACCCGATCACGCTCACCGCACCCGTCGGGGCAGGGCTCACGTCGGGCAGGACGGCGGCACCGGCATCCGAGCGGGCCACCCAACCCCGATCCACGACCACCGAGGGGCCGCCACCGGCGGGGTCGAGCGCCCAGAGCGCCTCGTAGCCGGCATCCCCGTCCAGGGTGCGGTTGCGCACCAGGACCGGTCCGGACCCGTACGTGCCGTTGACCTTCACCCGGGTCCACTCGTCATCGGGGTCCAGGCCAGCGGGAGTGAGCACGGACCCCAGGGGGACGGGCGCAGTCAGGTAGTGCGCATCCAAACGCTCGTTGCGCTCCGACTTCGCCTCGTGACGGTGGTACTGCCACCACCCGAGGTGGTAGCACCCGATGGCGAAGAGCACGGCGAGGGCCACGGCACCCAGCCAACGAGGTGTTACGAGCCTCCTGAACACGTCGTCACGCTACCCGTCGTAGTCTGGTGTCCTATGGCCGACCTCCCCACCCCGCGACTGCTCGACCGCTTCGGACGGATCGGGCGGGACCTGCGCGTCTCCGTGACCGACCGATGCAACCTGCGCTGCACCTACTGCATGCCCGCCGAGGGCCTGGACTGGCTGGCGAAGCCGGAGATGCTCACCGATGACGAGCTGGTTCGGCTGGTGCGGATCATGGTCGGTCTGGGGGTGACCAACGTGCGCCTCACCGGCGGTGAGCCGCTGCTGCGCCGCAGCCTGGTCTCGGTGGTGACCGGGATCGCCGCCCTTGAGCCACGCCCGCGGATCGCGATGACGAGCAACGGCATCGGCCTGGACCGGCTGGCAGCGCCGCTGGCCGCGGCGGGCCTGGACCGGGTCAACGTCAGCCTCGACACGATCGACCCCGAGCACTTCTCCAAGCTCACCCGGCGCGACCGCTTCAAGGACGTCGAGGCGGGCCTGAAGGCAGCGGCGGATGCCGGGCTCACTCCGGTCAAGGTCAATGCCGTTGCCATGCGCGACATCAACGACGCCGACGTCGTGGACCTGCTCCAGTGGTGCCTGGACCGTGGCTACGAGCTGCGCTTCATCGAGCAGATGCCACTCGACGCGCAGCACGCCTGGGACCGGTCGGCGATGGTGCCACAGGCGGAGATCCTCGAGCGTCTCGGTGAGCGCTTCCGGCTCACCCCGGTGCCCGACCGCGGCAGTGCCCCCGCAGAGCTCTTCTTCGTCGACGGCGGCCCCGAGACCGTGGGTGTGATCGCGAGTGTCACCGCCCCCTTCTGCGCCGCGTGTGACCGGGTTCGCCTGACGGCTGATGGCCAGCTGCGCAACTGCCTGTTCGCCAAGCGCGAGGTCGACCTGCGTGCGCCGCTGCGGGCCGGGGCCTCCGATGAGGAGATCGCCGACCTCATCATCGAGGAGATGTGGCGCAAGGCCTCCGGGCACGGCATCGACCGCCCCGACTTCGAGCAGCCGGCCCGCCCGATGTCAGCGATCGGTGGCTGAGGCTGCGGGACGAACGTCCTCGGCGCCCGGGCTGGGCTCTCGCGTCAGGAGCCGGGTCTCGTCGGCGCGGGGGAGCACGGGAGCCAGACGACCGGTGACCCGCGGCCGTACGGCGTTGACCGCCACGACGGCGAAGAACGGCAGGAAGATCGCCCCAGCCGCGAAGACCCACCGCAGCCAGCCGTCGACGACCACCATGAGGATGAAGCAGGCCGTGCGGATCCCCATCGTCACGAGGTAGTTTCTCAGCCTTCGGGACTGGTCGACCTGGCGCGACTCGGGCACGCTAGTGACCGACTGTGCGTCGGTGTGGTGGTGGCTGGTCGTGGACACCCTTCCACTGTATGTCGCCGCGATCCGGCTACCCAGCGGTAGTCCACTAGGTTCGACACCATGACTGAGCCACGCACCGTCCTGGTCACCGGGGGCAACCGCGGCATCGG
>JBDSNZ010000247.1:0-5365 GCA_039915055.1 Ornithinibacter sp. | reverse complement strand
TGGAGCAGAGCAAGCCCTGGGACACCCGCGCCGTCGTCGGCCCGCAGCGCTTCCTGCAGCGGCTGTGGCGCAACGTCGTCGACGAGGAGACGGGGGAGACGGTCGTCTCCGACACCCCGCTCGACGCCGCGACCACGCGCGTGCTGCACCGCACGATCGACGCGGTGCGCACCGACTACGCCGGGCTCGGCTTCAACACGGCGATCGCGCGGCTCACCGAGCTCAACAACGCCCTCACCAAGCTCGAGGGCGGGGTGCCGCGGGAGGCGGCCGAGCAGATCGTGCTCATGGTCGCCCCACTGGCCCCGCACATCGCCGAGGAGCTGTGGATGCGGCTCGGGCACGAGGAGTCCCTCGCGCACGCCGACTTCCCGGTGGCCGACCCCACGCTGCTTCTCGAGGAGTCGGTGACCTGCGTGGTGCAGATCAAGGGCAAGGTGCGCGACCGGCTCGAGGTGCCCTCCGACATCAGCGAGGACGCGCTGCGCGAGCTCGCGCTGGCGCGCCCCAAGGTCGCGGAGGCGACGGCGGGCGGCATCCGCACCGTCATCGTCCGCGCCCCCAAGCTCGTCAACGTCGTCCCCCTCTGACCACCCACGCACCAGACCTCCGACGTCGTCCGTGCTGGTGCGGTGACCCGGCGTGTGCCGTCCCCGGGGCGAGATCTGAGCGGCGAGGTCGAGGGGAAGTCGGGGATGCCGGATGCCGAGGATGCCGGCAGCGTGCGGAATCGGTGGCCGTCGGTGGGCGCGCCACTGATTCCGCAGACTCGGTCGCGCATCTTTAGCGAATCGTTGCCTGATTGACCGCAAGAGGTGTTGTGTCCTGTGCGCTGGTGGGGTTGACTCGGCGGAATCCGTTTCGAGGAGTAGCAAGTGCCGACTGCGCCGCACGACACCCAGACCGAGATCGAGACCACGTCAGGAGAGACCGAGCACGCCGTGGTGCTGACCCGGGTCAGCAAGTTCTACGGAGCCATGGCCGCTGTGGACGACATCAGCCTGAGCATCCGCAGCGGGGAGTTCCTCTCCCTGCTCGGCCCCTCGGGCTGCGGCAAGACGACGACGCTGCGGATGATCGCCGGTTTCGAGCAGCCCGACACCGGCGACATCCAGGTCGCGGGGGAGAGCGTGCTCGGCGTGCCGCCCTACAAGCGTCACGTCAACACGGTGTTCCAGGCCTATGCCCTCTTCCCGCACATGTCGGTCGCGGAGAACGTCGCCTACGGGCTCGAGCAGCGGCGCACGCCGAAGTCGGAGATCCGAGAGCGGGTCGCCGACGCGCTCGACCTGGTGAAGATGCGCTCCTTCGCGAACCGCAAGCCCAACCAGATGTCCGGCGGACAGCAGCAGCGTGTCGCCCTCGCGCGGGCCCTGGTCAACCGGCCCTCCGTGCTGTTGCTCGACGAGCCGCTCGGCGCCCTGGACCGACAGCTCCGCGAGGAGATGCAGCTCGAGCTCAAGCTGCTCCAGTCGCGCCTGGGCATCAGCTTCGTCTTCGTCACGCACGACCAGGGTGAGGCGCTCTCGATGAGCGACCGCATCGCGATCATGCGGGCCGGGCGCATCGAGCAGCTCGCCGACGCCGACACGATCTACGCCTCGCCGGCCTCCGCCTACGTCGCGGGGTTCGTCGGCCAGCAGAACTTCATCGACGGCACCGCGGGCGAGGGCGGACGCATCGACTCGTTGCTCGGCCCGCTGCGCACCTCACGGGAGGTGCCCGGCATCCGCACCGGGGATGCCGTGCAGGCGGCGGTGCGACCAGAGTTCATCGAGCTCCACGACGTCGACCCGGGCGGGTCGAGCGAGAACGTCGTGCGCGGCACCGTCATCGGGGTGGCCCACCAGGGCGAGACCAGGCAGTTCCTCCTCGAGGTGCGCCCGGGCCAGTCGATGCTGGTGCGGCGACCGACGCCCGTCGCCCCGGCACTGTCCAACGGTGACGCGGGGTGGTGCCGCTGGAGCGCCGAGGACGTGCACGTGTTCCCGGCCGAGCCCGAGGCGCCCGAGGTTCCCGACCCTGATCAGGCCCTGGCCCGATCCGGCCCCTGACGGCGGCCGCACCGGGCGACACGCCCACCGACCAGACCACGACCGAGCACCGACCACCGACGCAGTGCCCGACCCCCCACAGCCCCACCACCGTCCGGAGAGGACTCCCACCATGGCCACCCCCGAGCAGCCGATCCGCATCCTCGCCCATTCCTCCGTGCTCCGGCGCATCCGTCGGGACATCTCGAGGCGTCAGATGATGGCCTTCGCGGCGTCGGCGGCCGGCGCCTCCTTCCTCGCGGCGTGCGGTGACGGCAAGACTGCGTCCACCGGCGGCGCGAGCGCTGCGACCAAGCCGATCGCGACGGGCGGCCCGATCGAGGCGTCGCTCTCGATGTACTCCTGGGGCGACTACGACGCACCCGAGGTGCTCGAGGCCTTCACCAAGGACCTCGGGCCCACCATCACGTCGGACTCCTTCAACTCCAACGAGGAGCTGATCGCCAAGCTCGTTGCGGCGAAGGGCACCTCGGGCTACGACATCGTCGTGCCGACCGGTGCGTTCATCCCGCAGATGGTCGAGAACGGTCTCCTCGCTCCGATCAACAAGGACCTCATCCCCAACCTGAAGGAGATGGACGACGCCTTCCTGGGCCAGGGCTGGGACCCGGAGAACAACCACTCCATCTGCAAGGCCTGGGGCACCACCGGGTTCGTCTACGACAAGACCGCCATCACGCGCGAGCTGAAGACCTGGAACGACTTCATCGATGCCGCGCAGAAGGAGGCCAGCGGCAAGACCTCGCTGCTCGATGACCCCGCCGAGGTCACCGGCATCTACTACTGGGCCAACGGCATCGACTGGAACACCACCGATCCCGCCCAGCTCGACGCCTGCGAGAAGTTCGTCGTGAACGACCTCGCCCCGCACGTCGCAGCCTTCGACTCCTACCCCGGTGGCCAGGCCATCCCGCAAGGCACCCACATGCTGATGCAGGTGTGGAACGGCGACGCGCGCATCGGCATCCAGGAGAGCGCCGAGCCGGAGAAGTGGCAGTGGGTGCTGGGCTCCCCGGCCACCGAGCTGTGGATGGACAACTGGGCCATCGCGGCAGGAGCGCCCAACCCCGAGGCCGCCCACGCCTTCATCAACTTCGTCCTCACCCCCGAGAACCAGATCGCGAACGTCGACTACATCGGCTACCACACCGGGGCCAAGGGCATCGAGGCTGCGGCCACCGAGGCCGGTCTGGAGATGCTCGACCTCGTCTTCTTCACGCCCGAGCAGATCACGACGATGAAGACCGGTGAGGTGAACGACGCGCAGCAGCGCACCGTCGACATCTGGAACAAGGCGAAGGCCGCCGCGAGTGCCTGAGGCGCGACTCAGGCTCCCGCGGTACGCCCTGGCGCTGCCGGCGTGGCTCTGGCTCTTCACCTTCTTCATCGTCCCGATCGGGACGATCGTGTGGTTCAGTTTCGGCTACAAACCGGGGCTGTTCGGCACGCACGCCAACGACGTGCTCTCCCTGGACCGTTACGGCGAGGCCCTGTCCCCGACGTTCTTCGCGACCTTCCAGAACACGTTGTGGGTGGGCGTCGCAGGCACGCTGATCTGCCTGGTGATCGGTCTCCCCGCGGCCTACTGGATGGCCGTCAAGGTGCCACCGCAGGGTCGTGGGCTGCTCGTCGCGCTGGTGATGGTGCCCTACTGGACCAACTTCCTGGTGCGCACCATCGGCTGGCAGGTGATCCTCGCGCCGCAGGGGTGGCTCTCGGAGCTGCTCCAGACCCTGCACCTCACCAACGGCCCGCTGGAGATCCTCTACACGCGCAGCGCGGTGCTCATCGGGGTGGTCTACAACTACCTCCCGCTGATGATCCTGCCGCTGTTCGTCGCGTTCGACCGCGTCGGTGCGCCGCTGCGCGAGGCGAGCAAGGACCTCGGTGCCAACCGGTTGCGCACCTTCACCCGGGTCACCCTCCCGCTCGCCAAGCCGGGCATCATCGCGGGCACCGTGCTCGTCTTCATCCCGCTCATGGGTGACTACATCACGGCGACGGTGCTCGGCGGCGCGCGCGGCAACATGGTCGGTCAGCTCGTCGCCAGCCAGTTCCAGACCGCGCAGAACTGGGCGCTCGGCTCGGCGATGGCCGTGGTGCTCATCCTCGTCATCGCCATCACCGTGGCCGTCATCGCGCTGCTCCTCTGGCTCGTCGGCATGCCGGTGCGAGCCCGCCACCGACTGGTCCTGGAGGACGCGACGTGAGCACCCGGACCACCCCGCCGGCCAGGCCGGATGCCGTGCAGCCGCCGCCGCGCACCACCACCCGCAGGCAGTGGAGCGACCGGGGGCTCAGCGTGTGGGGAGTGCTCGTCATGCTCTTCCTCTTCGCGCCGATCATCGTCATCATCATCTACTCCTTCAACGACGGTCGGCTCCTCGTGTCGTGGAACGAGCCCGGCCTGGCGCCCTACCGTGCGCTCCTGGAGAAGCCCGCGATCCGCAGCGCCGTCGTGGTCTCGTTGCAGGTCGCCGCTCTGTCCTCGGTCGTGTCCACGCTCCTCGGCACGACGGCCGGGGTGGCACTGGCCCGCCGACCCGGCCGGTGGACCTACTGGTTCATCGGTCTGCTGCTGCTGGTCTCTGTGACACCAGAGATCGTGGATGCCGTGTCGCTGCTGCCGTGGTTCGTCTACCTCGGGCAGGACGCCGGTCTCACCCCGTTCAACAGCGGGATCGTCCGGTTGGTCATCGGCCACTCGCTCTTCTCGACGGCGGTCGTCGCCTACATCGTGCGCGCCCGTCTCATCGGGCTGGACGAGAGCCTCGAGGAGGCCTCGGCCGACCTCTACGCGCCACCCCTGCGAACCTTCCGCAAGATCACCGTGCCGCTGGCGATGCCGGCCGTGCTCGCGGGCGGGCTGCTCGCGTTCACCCTGAGCCTGGACAACACGATCGTCTCCGCGTTCGTGCAGGTCTCCGGTTCGACCCCGTGGCCGGTCTACGTGCTCTCGGCGCTGCGCTCGGGGCTCCGGCCCGAGATCGCGGCCGTCTCGACGGTCATGCTCGTGCTCACCCTCGCCGTCCTCGCGCTCGTGGCCGTCGTGCTGCGCCGCTCGGGGGACTCGGCGACCGACATCGCTCGCACCATGGGAGGAAACTGATGGTGGACCACATCTTCTCCGGCGGTCCGGTCTTCACGGCGGATGCCGTGCAGTCCAGGCCCACGGCCGTCGCCGTCGACGGTGGCCGCATCGTCGCGGTCGGCCACGACGAGGTGCTCGACCTCGCGGGCCCGGGCACCGAGCGCGTCGACCTGCGCGGGCGCCTGCTCGTGCCGGGCTTCCAGGACGCGCACGTGCACCC
>JBDSNZ010000241.1:0-3011 GCA_039915055.1 Ornithinibacter sp. | reverse complement strand
GCGCGTGAGCACGGAGGAGACCGCATGACGGAGAAGCGACGCGCGCTGGGGCGGGGCCTCGGGGCGCTCATCCCGAGTGGCACGACCACCACCGACCGCCCGGTCGACGTCTTCTTCCGGGACCGCGGCGCCGTGCGGGAGCCCGAAAAGGACGGGGCTGCGCCACTCGACCCAACCCATGGTGGGTCCGATGCGGCATCAGGGGAGGAGGCGGGCGCGGGGCGTGACGCCACTCCCGTCGACGTGGATGCCGGCGACCTGCGCCCTGTGCCCGGAGCGGAGTTCGCGCAGATCCCGCTCGATGCGATCGTGCCCAACCCCCGCCAACCGCGCACGGTCTTCGACGAGGACGAGCTCGACGAGCTCGTGAACTCCATCCGCGAGATCGGGGTGCTCCAACCGATCGTGGTGCGCCGCGCTCCGGATGCCGAGCCCGGGGACGAGGCGCAGTTCGAGCTGATCATGGGCGAGCGGCGCTGGCGCGCTTCCCGCGCCGCCGGCATGAGCGACGTGCCGGCGATCATCAAGGTGACGGAGGACGATGACCTTCTGCGCGACGCCCTCCTGGAGAACTTGCACCGCAGCCAGCTCAACGCGCTGGAGGAGGCCGCGGCATACCAGCAGCTGCTCGATGACTTCGGGTGCACCCAGGAGGAGCTGGCCCGACGCATCGGCCGCTCCCGCCCGCAGATCTCCAACACGCTGCGCCTGTTGCGCCTGCCCCCGGTCGTGGCCCGTCGGGTCGCCGCCGGAGTGCTCAGTGCGGGGCACGCCCGAGCCCTGCTGGGGATGCCGGACGCCGCGGCGATGGAGCGGATGGCCCAGCGCATCGTGGCAGAGGGTCTCTCGGTGCGAACCGTCGAGGAACTGGTGACCCTCGGCGACGATGACAGCCCTGTCGCGAGGCGCGCGCCGCGACCAGGTGGACGGCGGCCCCAGCTGGACGACCTCGCGGCGGACCTCTCCGATCGACTCGAGACCCGGGTGCTGATCGCCCTCGGTCAACGCAAGGGCCGGCTCACTGTGGAGTTCGCATCCGTGGAGGACCTCAACCGGATCCTCGACACGATGGGTCTGCGCGGCGACCGGGAGTCCTGACACAGAGTGTGCAAAGAGGCGCGGAAACCGTTGCAGCAGAACGGCTCCGCGCCTCTTGGCGTCAGCAGGTGAACAGCCTTGCGGCTGGCTCGAACGGGGCAGGCCCGTGCGAGGTGTCAGGTGAGGAAGGGCTCGAGCTCGCGAAGAAGCTTGGGCTTGGGCATCGCGCCGATGATCGTCTTGACGATCTCCCCGCCCATGTAGACGTGCATGGTCGGGATGCTGGTGATGCCGAGCTTGCCCGTGATGGCGGGGTTCTCGTCGGTGTTGAGCTTGACGATGGTCACCTCGTCGTGGTCGCGGGCGATCTCCTCGAGGACCGGGGCGACGGCGCGGCACGGGCCGCACCAGGGCGCCCAGAAGTCGACGAGGACGGGCTTCTCGCTCTTGATGACGTCGGCCTCGAAGGTCGCGTCGGTGGTGGTGGAGATGGCTCCCATGGCGGGGGTCCTTTCGACAGGTGGTGGTGGCTGGGTGTGGTGGTCTTCGGGGTGTTCGGTGCTGGGTGGTGCTCCGTCATCGTGCCGTAGGGCCCCGACACCGGCGGGCCTCAGTGGGCGAGGAAGCGCTCAGCGTCCAGGGCTGCGGCACAGCCGGATCCGGCTGCCGTGATGGCCTGCCGGTAGGTGTGGTCGACGAGGTCGCCACAAGCGAAGACGCCGGGCACGTTCGTGCGCGAGCTGCGACCGTCGACGAGCACGTAACCCTCCGCGTCGAGCTCGATGACACCCTTGACCAGCTCGTTGCGGGGGTCGTGGCCGATGGCGATGAACAGCCCGGTGACGGCCAGCTCGCTGGTCTCCCCCGTGGCCGTGTCGCGCAAGGTGATGCCGGTGAGCTTGTCGCCGCCGTGGATGGCATCGACCGCGCTGTTCCACGCGAAACGGATCTTCTCGTTGGCGTGGGCCCGCTCGGCCATGATCTTGCTGGCCCGCAGCTCCTCGCGGCGGTGCACGATCGTCACCGTGCGGGCGAACTTGGTGAGGAAGGTGGCCTCCTCGACGGCGGAGTCGCCGCCGCCGACCACAGCGATGTCCTGGTCGCGGAAGAAGAACCCGTCACAGGTGGCGCACCAGGAGACTCCGTGCCCGGAGAGCCGCTTCTCGTGCGGTAGGCCCAGCTCACGGTAGGCGGAACCCATCGCGAGGATCACGGTGCGGGCGCGGTGCTCTGTGCCTTCTGAGTCCGTGACGACCTTGACGTCCTCCTCCAGGCGCACCGACTCCACGTCGTCGGTGATGATCTCCGCACCGAAGCGCTCCGCCTGCGCGCGCATGTTCTCCATGAGGTCCGGGCCCATGATGCCGTCGCGGAACCCGGGGAAGTTCTCCACCTCGGTGGTGTTCATCAGTGCGCCGCCAGCCGTGACCGCACCCTCGATGACGAGCGGTGCGAGGTTGGCTCGAGCGGCGTAGACCGCCGCGGTCCAGCCCGCGGGGCCGGAGCCGATGATGATGACGTCACGAACGTCGTGGCTCACAGGGACACATCCTCTAGTGGTCGATCGCGGTGGCGACCGCAACATGCGGTGCCTCACTGGAACCGATCCTACGGCTCGGGTGTTCCCACACCGGCCTCGCCCCGCCGGGCGCCGGGCCCGTCAGCACCTCGACGTGGGTGAAGACCGCCGTCTGGGCGATGTTTTTCACCCACAGTCGGCAGTCCAGGCGGGTCAGGGGGTGACCGCCACCGGCCCGCTGATGACCTCGTGGGACCGGGCGGAGCACGAGCGCTCCACGGCATACGCGGTGTGGACGCTGCCCTGCGTGACGAGCAGCACCGCCGCTGGTCGCCCCTCGAAGGTGGCGACATCAACGACCAGGGTCGCCCCGGGATCGATGCCGAGCCCGTCGGCGCAGGACCGAGCGCCCTCCGGAGTGGCGACGGAGGGCGGAACCGCGCTGGCGGAGGAG
>JBDSNZ010000128.1:0-4408 GCA_039915055.1 Ornithinibacter sp. | reverse complement strand
AGGCCGGCACGGCCTGACCGTGTCCGGATCCGTCACCGTCGGCACCCCTGACGGGGTGGGAGCCCAGGGCGCGGCACAGGCCGGGCGCGACGGCATCCGGCGTCAGGCCTCCGACCTCGGGTCGGGGGCGCGCTCGGCGGCCGCCGACTTCCGGCACCGGTGGCGTCGCTCCCTGCAGCTGCGCGTCGTCACCGCGACCATGGTCCTCGGCCTGGCCGCCGTCTCCCTCCTCGGCGGGGTGCTCTACACCCAGATCGCCGGCGGGTTGCAGACCGACCGGGTCGACAGCTCCCAGACGGAGGCACTCGCCCTCACCGCCACCGCCCAGACCCAGTGGGGCGCCTCCACCTCCACGACCGTCGACGAGCTCAACCGCTCGGCCGAGGAGATCATGCTGCGCATCCTTGCCGTGCCCGGCTCGGGGCGCTACGTCGTCATGGAGCGCTCGGCCGGAAACGGCAGCGACATCGTCCTGGCCGGACTGACCAGCAGCCGCGACGTCGACATCTCCTCGGTCAGCGAGGAGCTGCAGGCCGCCGTCGCCACCTCACCGAACCGACAGCAGACCCAGCTCACCGAGGTGAGCATCGCCGGGGTCGAGCTGCCCGCCGTCATCGTCGGCAGCGTCGTCGAGATCCCGACGGCCGGCCCCTACGACCTCTACTTCGTCTACCCGATGGAGCAGGAGGTCGCGACGATGGGCCTGATCAGCAACGCCTTCATCGTCGCCGGGCTCGTGCTGACCCTGCTCGTCGGTGCCGTGGCGTGGGTCGTGACACGTCAGGTGGTCGCGCCGGTGCGCCGCGCCGGTGAGGTCGCCCAGCGGCTGTCGGCCGGCAAGCTCAACGAGCGGATGTCCTCGCGCGGCGAGGACGACCTGGCGGTGCTCGCCGCGAGCTTCAACGGCATGGCCGACAGCCTCCAGTCCCAGATCCGCCAGCTCGAGGGGCTCTCCGCGGTGCAGCAGCGATTCGTCTCCGACGTCTCCCACGAGCTACGCACCCCGCTCACCACCATCCGGATGGCGGTCGACCTGATCCACGACGCGCGCTCATCCTTCGCCGATGCCTCGGTCGCCCGCTCCGCGGAGCTGCTGGCGGGCGAGCTCGACCGCTTCGAGGCCCTGCTCGCCGACCTGTTGGAGATCAGCCGGTTCGACGCCGGGGCAACGGCGCTCGACGTCGAGCCCGTCGACCTGCGAGGCACCCTCGCCACCGTCGTCGAGGCAGCCCGGCCACTGTTCGAGCGGCGCGGCAGCGTGGTCACCATCCGCACCCCCGACGAGCCCGCCGTCGCCGAGGTCGACGAGCGACGCGTGGAGCGGATCCTGCGCAACCTCGTCGTCAACGCCATCGAGCACGGTGAGGGGCGCCCCATCGACATCGAGGTCGCCACCGGGCACGAAGCGGTCGCGGTGGTCGTGTCCGACCACGGCGTCGGCCTGCGGCGCGGGGATGCCGCCAACGTCTTCACCCGCTTCTGGCGGGCAGACCCGGCGCGGGCGCGCACCACCGGTGGCACCGGTCTGGGCCTGTCCATCTCCCTCGAGGACGCCCGGCTGCACCACGGTTGGCTCCAGGCCTGGGGAGAGCCCGGCACCGGGTCCCGCTTCCGCCTCACCCTCCCGCAGCGCTCCGGCGAGACCCTGCAGGGCTCTCCGCTCCCGCTCAGCCCCTCCGACATCCCGGTCCCGCCACCGGTCCCGGCGACACGCTCGTGAGGACCCGCTCGGTCGCACTCCTTCTGCTGGCGTTGCTGCTCGGCGGGTGCGGGGGGTTGGCGACGAGCGGCCCGGTGCAGGCCGGTCTCGAGGTGGGGTCCAGCGACCCGCAGGATCTGCGGGTCGTCTTCCCCGGGCCGCGAGAGGGACTGTCCCAGGAGAACATCGTGCGCGGCTTCATCCGCGCCGGGGCAGCCAGCGACGGGCTCTACGACAACGCCCGCAAGTTCCTCACCCCGCAGATGAGCGAGGCCTGGGACCCCGACGAGACCATCGTCCTGCTCGCCGCCGACGAGCCGCCCTCCGCGGTGCTGCTCAACCCGGCCACGGTGCGGGTCACCGGGGTGGCCTCGGGCACCATCGACCCCAAGGGGCGCTACACGGTGGCCTCGCCCGGCACCACCGTGAGCCAGACCTTCGGCGTCGTCAGCGTCGGTGGACAGTGGCGGATCGGCACCCTGCCCGAAGGCATGGGGCGCTGGATCTCCCGAAACGACGTCACCCGCCTGGTGCAGCCGTATGCCGTGCACTACGTCTCGACCAGCCACCGCGAGGTCGTGCCAGACGTGCGGTGGTTCCCGCTCGACAAGCTCGCCACCCGTCTGGCGCGAGCCCAGCTCGACCCCGTGCCCGATCACCTCACCGACGCGGCGAACACCGCGGTGCCGGCTGGTGCGCGCCTCCTCGGTGACGCCGTCTCCGTCGACGCGGGCGTCGCCACGGTCGACCTCATCTCCAGCAAGCTCGACCCCGGCGGGGACACCCGTCAGAACCTCTGGGCGCAGTTCGTCGCCACCCTCACCCAGGACACCGCCGTCACCAGCGTCTCGCTGCTCGTCGAGGGCGTGCCGGTCGACCTCCCCGGCCTCAACGGCTCCGCCGCGACCCTCAGCGAGATCGGGTTCCCGACGCCGGCGCGGCGCAGCGACTCCCCACCTGTGGTGCGCCGCGGCAGCGACGTCGTCGTCTTCGACACCACCCGGCTCGGCGCGCCCGATGCGAAGCAGCCGGTGAACTCGGGCAAGTACCCGTCCGTGCCGCCGGACTACACCGGCCTCGCACAGTCCACGGACGGGTCCGAGGTCGCAGCGATCGACCCCGACGGCGACCACCTCTCGCGCTGGCGCGGCGACACCCGCTATGAGGTGCCCGACTTCGGGGTCGACGTGAGCCACCCGGCATACGACCAGCGCGGGTTCCTCTGGGCCGGAGGAGTCGGCAGCGCGGACGGGCAACCCGTGCGGCTGTGGGTGGTCGACACCCGAGCAGACCCCGCGAACCCGGCGCTGAGCCGACCCACCCCGGTGCGCGCCGACTGGCTCTCGGGCCGGCGGGTCGTGGAGGCGCGCGTCTCCCCCGATGGGGACCGCATCGTCATCATCTCCACGCTGCCCGACGGCTCCGGCCCGCGCGTCGACCTGGCCGGCGTGGTGCGGGGCAGGGGTGCGGTGCCCGAGCGGCTCGCCCCACCGCTGCGCCTGGGCACCTCGCTCAAGCAGGTGCGCGGCCTGACCTGGGTGGATGGCGGCACCGTCGCCACGCTCGGTGTGCTCGAGGGCACGGCGCTGCGCCCGACGATCCTCTCCCTCGGCGGTGACGTGCGCACGCTCACCGAGGTGCCCGACGGCAAGGCGATCACCGCGACGGGCGGCGAGCGCGACCTGTGGGTCGTGACGAGCAGCGGCCGACTGCTGGGCCGCGCCGGCTCGCAGTGGCTCGACAGCGGACCGGCCACCGACCTCGCGGTGCCGGCGGGCTGAGCGGGTCGTCCTACTCGGACCCGGTGGCCCCTCGTCCACAACGACGGGCTCAGGGGTGGGCTGTCCACAGCTTTGGTGTCGGCTCCCCGCTGAGTGGCGGGTGCGATGAGGATCGACGTCATGGACAGGTCGGTGACGTCGTGGCGCGGGTCGGGGCTGCGCGCTGCAGCGGCAGCCGCGGCCGACCTGGTGCTGCCGTCGCGGTGCGCGGCCTGCCCCTCACCGGTCGGGCCCTTGTGCCGCTCCTGTCGGGCAGAGGTGCGCGAGGTCGGTTTCGCCGGTGGCCCTCGATCGAGTGGTCCCGACCCGCCGCCGAGCGGGATGCCGCGGTGCTGGTCGGCAGCGCGACTGGACGGCCCGCTGCGCACGGCTGTCACGGCATACAAGGACCAGCACCGACGCGACCTCGAGCCGGTGCTCGCGGGGCTGCTCGCCGGTGCGCTGGTGAGCGCACTCTCGGGGGAGCCCTCCCTGCGTCATGCCCTCGCGGCCGGCGCCCGAGTGCTCGTGGTGCCCATGCCGACGTCGCGGGCGTCGCGGCGCCGTCGTGGGGATGACCCGGTGCACGCCCTCGCGGCCCGTGCGGTCCTTCTCGCGGGCGGCGGCCGTCCGAACCGGCGGGTCGCTCAGGGGGCCGGGAGTGGGCTCGTGATCGCCGCGGCGGTGCGCCATGCGCGGGCCGTTGCCGACCAGTCCGGGCTCGGCCGGGAAGCCCGGGCGCGCAACCTGCACGGGGCGCTCGTGCTTGACCCGCGGTGGGGGCCGGTCGTGCGCGGGTCCCCGTGCGTGCTGGTCGATGACGTCGTGACGACGGGCGCGTCACTCACCGAGGCCGCCCGCGTTCTCCGGAAGTCGGGGGCTGCGGTGGTAGTCGCGGCCACCCTGGCGGCGACGGCACGCCATGGTGAGCGGACAGACTCTCGTCGCG